>JALWML010000152.1 GCA_027083915.1 Lysobacterales bacterium
GTTAATAACTCTAACATTCAATTCATCTAAAATAATTTTGGAATATTTCCAATTTAATTCAGAATGAGATGGAATAAGAATTACATGGTTAAAACAATTAGATAATTTTTCTATTACTTCCTTGGTGAAAAGTTCAACACCTCCTCGAAAATCTAACCCATGAATAACATGTAATATCGTTTCCTTTTCTAAATCCATTTTAAATAGTACTTCCTCTATTTGTCTAATAGGATTGTTTTCAGAAAAATATTTCACTTCTTTTTCATAATTTGGCCAACGCAAAGAGAGGAGTTTAGAGTTGAATTTTTTAATCACATGAGCCTTATTCAAAAAACTCTTTGAACCATCATGATAAACAAATGCAGCTATTGCACATGCTATTGAATAACCTTTATTTCTAACTCTTAAGGAATAGTCACACTCTTCACCATACCCTGGATTGTAAATCAAATCAAAACCACCAAATTCTTCCACTATTTTTTTCTTAATCAGCATACAAGAACCCACTGCTGTAGGAATTGGATACCACTGCCCTTTGAACTGTCCTAAACACTCAACATTGCTCAATGACGCCTCTGAAAGTGACAAAATAGTCGCATTATTTGATAAGGGGCACACTATCGCAATATTCTCATTAGAAGCAACTAAATCTAATTCTTGCAACCAATTTAAAGTAACTATTGTATCTGAGTTCAATATAATACAATCATTGTTGATTTTAGTTAATGCAAAGTTTACATTTTGTAAATAACCTATATTTTCTTTATGATGATATACGTAAATATGAGCATATCTTTTGACTAATTTATCAAGCCACAGTGAAACCTGATTATCTGTACTGTTGTCATTATAAATATGAATAGTGTGCTTTGTATTAGTATAATTTAATAAACTCTCTATACATATTTTTAGAGAATGTAAGCCATTAAATACAGTAATTATTATTTCGTATGTCTTACATTCTTTGTTGCTTGAAACTAAATTTATTTTTGATTGATGTTCAATTTTTTGAATATATTCATTCAATTCATTTTGAAACTTATTACTAATATTCTTATTCATCTATTTTTCATTCTTTTTAGTTTAAAGAACTGTTGCAATAATTGGGCACAATCTTGCTCTAACACACCACCTTGAACTTTCACTTGGTGGTTGTGAAAGGCGTTGTCAAAACAATTTTCACAGGTTCCTGCCATACCTGTTTTTTTATCGTAAGCCCCAAATATCACCTTCTCAATTCGCGCGTGAACAATCGCTCCCACACACATCATACAGGGTTCTAATGTGACGTATAACGTTGTATTGACTAAGCGATAATTGTTGATTTTTTCACCTGTATCTCGAATCGCTTGGATTTCTGCATGCGCTGATGCATCATTTAAAGTGATAACTTGATTAAATCCACTTCCAATAATTTGGTTATCTTTTACAATCACTGCACCAACAGGGACTTCATTCTCTATTTCGGCTTGTTTGGCACTATCTATCGCTTTTGCCATCCAATATTCATGACTGTGCACGGTTTTTTCTCCATACTAAAATAGCTTTCATCAACAAAATTAAAGGAATAAGCAACAAAAAGACCGCACTTAAAACAATCAACTGCGTTTGGCTTAATACTAATTGAGTATTTTGATTAATCTGCACCGGAATATTGATGCGATTATCATGGAATAACAACCAATCAACCATGCGTTCAATCATGCTTTTATTGGCAGCGGCTGCAAGGTATTGGTTACTGACAAAATCACTGTCTCCAACTATTATCAACCGACTTTTAGGCAACTCTTGTGCCACGGCAATAGTTTTATTATTGTCACTTGTCATAAATGCCTGAGCAGCATCTAAAACAATTTCTTTTGCCTCGGCAATAAAGACTGGTTGGTTAAAATTCTCTGTAATGGCATGGTTTGGAAATTGTGATAAATAATTACCGTCCTTTTCATTGGAAATACTCAATTCATCACCTGAAAATGAACCAAGTGCCAACTCTAAGTTTGTTTGATTACTGTTAATATCATCTAACCAGAGAATACTGACACCAGATTCTATTAGATTAACAATATAATCGGTTAGTTGACTGTTTAGAGCTTCAGTTGGATTGGCTAAAACTAATAATTTAACATTCTCAGGTAAAACAATACTGTTATCCAATGGCATACGGGCAATGTTAAAGCCACTTTTTTTCAAATGAACCAACAATTGAGACAACCCTGTTGCAGACTCATCCCCAATGGTTCTCATACCAAATCGTTCCGCAAAGACAATCCATTGGTCAGATTGATTTTGCAGTCTTAAAAGAGCATTGCTGATAGCTGATTCTGACAACTCTGTAATATTAATCTTTTTTAATTGGCTATCATCCTGATAAGACAGCACTATTTCTCCTTGCATAGTTATAGAATTAGCTTTAACTTGATTTGGGTTTTGAGTTGGATCGACAAATGCTACCACTAGTGATTGATTCACTTTTTTATAGGGCAATAAAAACTGTTTAACCTTATTACCAATGACTGAATCTTCACGGCTAAAAACCGTAAATTTTACGGATTTTTCTTCTTTAATTTGATTAAGCACATACAGTGTTTTAGCTGATAATCCCATTTTTTTATCAATCACTACGTTATAATTTTGTTTTTCAAGAATAATAAACACAGCGGATAACAATAAGATCAGAGCAATCACAGCAGAGTACAATTTTAGAATTCTAAGGTTCATAAAACATACCTTTTATGTGTTATTCTTATCTTAACAATAAACAAAAATAATACTATCCCAAAGATAAAATAAGCAACCGCAGCAACAGGAATGCTGTTTTTGCTGAATTGATAGAATTGATAAAAAGGTGAAATGATTTGCAAATAATTTTTGCCCCACTCTGCTCCCAAACCACTTTGGGTAATCAACAATAATGCCATTAACACGATCAGTGAAAGTAAAATAGCAAATCCAGAATTGCTAAAAAAACTAGAAATCATCATGGTTAAAGCAACCATCCAAAGCATCAACAAAAATAATCCACTACTCATGACAATAACAGGTAACCACTGAATACCACTAATTATGCTTAAACTGGCAACTGCCAATAGGGCGGGTAAAATAAATAGAAAACAAACTGCAATCAAGGCTGAATATTTTTGCCAGACAATTCTAAATTCAGAATATTGAGTCAAATGCAACAACGACCAACCATTGTTGTGACTTAATCGAGCATAACTCAGCCCACCAATTATTGAGGTAATAAAAACTAATATCTTGGCTTGTGATGAAATAAAAGGAGTCAAAATGCCTTGAGTGATTGTTGGAGCATCACTCATGCCAGCGAATTTTACTTGCAAGGTCGTAAACAACTCGATTGACAACAAAAACGACCACGCACTCAAAAAAGCCGTCAAAGACAGAATCAACCAAATAAGTGGTGAACGCAAAAAATACTTAATCTCTGATTGAAATAAGGTCATACAGTCTCCTGAACATGCGTATGCCGCATGTAAAGTTCTTCTAAGTTTGTATCTACCTGCATAATGACATCATCCAATAGTTTGCCTTGTTGCATAATCAACACACGGTCACTAACCATCTGGGCTTCCGCCAAGTAGTGAGTCGATAGGATAACAATAGTATCTTTCTTTAGTTCTTTAATCATACGACGAAAATCAATAATCAGATGTGGATCTAAACCATTAAGTGGTTCATCCATAATCAATAATTTAGGTTTATTAATCAGTGCCCCAGCCAAATTAAGGCGTTGTTTATAGCCTAGAGATAATTGATTGCAACGTTTATTAACAACCCGCCCTAATTGACATTGCTCTATTAATTCTTCTTGAAACACACAATTTTTAAGTCTAGCAACTAATTGCAATTGCTCTTTTACCGTTAATTCAGGCATGACCAAAGGAGTCTCGGGCATATACCCCACCAATTTCAAATAAGATTGACGTTGTGACTGACTATCTTTCCCCATAAATTCAATACAGCCCTGAGTTGGAAAAAGCGTAGCTGCTATTGTTTTTAATAAAGTAGATTTACCCGCACCATTGGGTCCAAGCAAGGTAATAGCTTGTGCTTTGTGTACAGCAAAGCTAATAGCATCAAGTAGCACTTGGTGACTTAACGAAAAACTCACATTTTGAACAGTTAAAAGGCTTTTATCCATATGCTTAAGTACGCGATTAGTTCTCGACTCATGAGGGAAAAGATATTATAGTATCGCTTTTGAATTAAATAACCATAAATTTATGAATATTTTAGCTTTTTTACAATATGGCTTGCTTGATTTTTCGGTATTACAAATTATCATCTCCTTATTAATCGTCACTCAAATCACAATTTTAGCTGTAACTCTTTATTTGCACCGTGACCAAACACATCGTGGTCTACAACTGCACCCATTGGTTCGCCACTTTTTCCGCCTCCACTTATGGCTAACCACAGGTATGTTAACCAAAGATTGGGTTGCCATTCACCGCAAACACCATGCTAAATGCGAAACCGAAGAAGACCCACATTCTCCACAATATTATGGCATTAAAACTGTTCTTTACTCAGGTGTAGAACTCTATACAAAAGAACGCAATAACAAAGAAACTCTTGAAAAATATGGCAAAGGTACGCCAAATGACTGGCTAGAGAGGAATATTTATACGCGTTTTCATTTTTTAGGCATTTTTATTATGTTTTTAATTGATGTGGCTTTATTTGGCGCCATTGGCATTACATTTTGGGCCATTCAAATCGTTTGGATACCCTTCTTTGCTGCTGGCGTTATTAATGGTTTAGCTCATTGGTATGGTTACCGCAATTATTCTACTGAAGATTGTTCCACCAATATTTCACGTTTTGGTGTCATTATTGGCGGTGAAGAATTGCACAATAACCACCATGCATTCCCTTCTTCTTGTAAATTCGCCCACAAAAAAGATGAATACGATTGGGGTTGGTACGTCATCAAAGCTTTAAGCCTTGTTGGTCTTGCTAAAATTAAGAAAACAGTTCCTGAACTGGAACAATCCAGCAACGAAAATCTAGATCTAGATGCAGTTAAAGCCATGCTCACACACAAAGTGAACTTACTGCAAGTTTATGTCAAAGACGTTGTCAAACCAGCCATATCGCAAGAATACGATCTACGCAGTAAACAAATTAAACAAACCTCTGATAAGTTCTTAAACTCCATGTCTATTGATTGGCGTTTTTTAGATGATGAAGCAAAAGAGCTGTTTAAACACTATATCCATACTTCGCCTACTATCGAAACCATTATTAAATACCGTGATGAATTAAAAAGTATTTGGGAATCCAATGGTAAAACTTCAGAGCAAATGATTGAAGCCATTAGACAGTGGTGTCAAAAAGCCGAAAAGAGCGGTGTCAAGGTCTTACAAGAGTATGCACGCAAATTGCAAACATACCGCTTAAAAGGAGTTTAGTTTGTTGCAGAAATTGTATAAACCCCTACTTTTATTAGGGTTTATCACTGCATCACTTTCATCTCATGCTTGGAATGCCGCAGGGCATCAGTTAATGTCAGCCATCTCATGGGATTTAATGACACCCAAACAACAAAACTATTGGGTTGATATACTTAAGCACCACCCTCGATTCAAACAAGACTTTGAACAAAATATTCCTAAACAAGTCAAAAGAAATCCACATTATTTGAACGAATGGATTTTTAGACAAGCCGCACGTTGGTCTGATTTGCCGAGGAATTTTCACTCTGGTTTAAAAGAAAAATACCATCACGGCCCATGGCACTATATAAATTATCCCTTGTATTTAGATAAAAAGGTTTATACCAAATTTTTAAATTTAAATACGAAATTTAAGGGCAGACTTGATAACAAATTAAATAGCATCCAAGCACTCAAAGGCAATTTAGCTATTTTATCAAAGCAAGGAGCGACCAAAAAGCAAAAAGCCATTGCGCTTTGCTGGGTATTACATTTGGTTGGCGACTCTCATCAGCCGTTGCACAGTACGGCACTGTTTGATAAGCGCTATTTTCCAAAAGGCGATCGTGGTGGCAATTTAATAAAGATAAAAGGACAAGGTCGTGTGACTAATTTGCATTGGTATTGGGATTCCCGACTAGACAACACAACATCGTTTAGAATCATTGATTTAAAAGCAAAGAAATTAAGTAAAAAATATAAAGCACAGGCACTAAAGAACCAAAGAAAATCGATTAATAGTTGGTCCAAAAAAGCCAATAAAGTCGCAATTAAAAATGCCTACACCAAGAAAGTATTAAAGCCTTATCGCAGCGCAAAAAGACATGGAGCAAGACAACCAACTATTACAATTGATGCAACTTATGATAAAAATGCCAGAGAAATAGCAGAAAAGCAAATTGTTAATGCTGCTTATCAGTTAGTTTATCTATTAAAT
>JALWML010000153.1 GCA_027083915.1 Lysobacterales bacterium
TGTGGTAATATATTCTAAAAGCTTGGTTTCACCCGTTGGGTGGTAATTGATTTGTCGTAAAACCATTATACACCAAGGCTTTTAGCTTGTTATTACTTTTCTATATCGGGATTAGGGCATGTGATAAGTTTTAAAACGATTACAATGAATAGATGAATAATTTAAACTTACATAGACAAGAACCAACTTACCTTAAAATCAATCGCATAGTTGCACTCATTATATTTTCCCTAATATTTGTTGCTGCTACTGTCATTTTATATTTAAGTCCTGCACCTTATTGGCTTATGCTAATAATTGATACTGTCATTTTAGTCCTTGCGACTTTGGTCTATGTGTATCAAGGAGCCGCCTATAAACGATTTAGTTATGCCATGAATGATTATGGTCTTTATATTAATCAAGGGGTTATTTGGCAACGCAAAATAATAGTTCCACGTAACCGCGTGCAACACACTGATGTGACTCAGGGCCCGTTGATGCGTAAATATGGTTTAGCTGAATTGACTGTGCATACCGCTGGCACGCGCAATGCTTCGGTTAAACTGCCAGGTATTAAGCATGACTTGGCAGAAGAATTGCGCGAATCTTTAGCCTTTGAAGAAAGTAACGATGCGGTATGAATAATTCTGAAACCACAAAAGTAAAGGGAACAAGACTTCATAAATATTCACCTCTATTTATTTTAATTCATGTTGCATTGAAATCGATTATTCCACTTGTTTTTGGATTGTATCAATCCAAAAGATGGGATTATGGGCTTTATATTTTTGCCGGAATTGGACTTTTTATTCTTGTCATAGCGGTTCTTCAATATTGGTTTTATCACTATTGGTTAACGGATGATAAAATTGAAATCAAAGAAGGTATTTTATTCAAGAAAAACCGTAAGATTCCTTACACACGCATTCAAAATGTTAATGTTTCACAGAACCTTTTAGAACGAGCATTAAATGTGGCAACCTTACAGCTCGAATCAGCATCTGGTGGTAAACCAGAAGCTATTATGCGTGTCGTAGGTTTAGATGTTGTCGAACAAATTAAATTATTGGTTAAAAGAGCCAGTAATAATAATGCAAATACTCAAAGCAACCCTACTGCCTCAGAAGAAAATGATGAAAATACAGCACAGACAACTCACCTGCTGGAATTATCCACTAAAGAAGTCATAAAATATGGCATTATATCTCAAAAAGGGTTGTTTATAGCCGCCATTTTATTCAGCTTTATGTCACAGAATCAAGCGTTAGTGACATGGCTTTTTAAATACCTTAATGCAATCTATCAAGTACCCGATTTTACAAAAGTGACTTTATCTCAATCATTAATATATGTTGCCATTATTGGCTCGATTATATTTGTTGTTTTACAAGTACTTTCAATTGTCTGGGCCTTGTTGAAGTTTTATCAATTTGAAATTCATAAAAATGATGATAGGTTGCAAGCAACGATGGGTTTGTTATCAAAAGTTTCTGCCACTATTCCATTAAAAAAAATCCAACTCTACCGAATAAGCGAAAACCCTATACACAAATATTTCAAAGCACGAACCATCACAATCGAAACGGCAGGTGGTGTCAATACCGATAAAGCCGGTATTGTCATGCGTTGGTTAGCTCCTTATATTGATACAAAAAAAGTAAAAGATTATGTGCAAACCATAGAACCAAAATTAATCCTTGGTAATGTTAATTGGCAGCTTATTCCTCATCGTGCGTGGAAACGGGTTATTAAAAAATCACTCATAACTCTGTTTTTATTTTCCTTGGGTTTTTATACAATAACTCAATTACCATTTTTAGAATCTAAAAAGTATGCGTGGATAATGCCAATACTGCTTCTACCAATGACCTACTTATATGCAAAAAACTATGTCAAAAAGACAGCATACTTTATCAATAATGATATTATCTGTTTTAAAAGTGGCGTATGGTTTGGCAAACAAAGTTTTGTAAAGATTAGCAAGATTCAAACAGTAGAAATCCAACAGTCCTATTTTGACCGAAGAAACAATATGGCAACCTTAGAAATTGATACGGCGGGTTCTAATCCGTTATTGCACCATGTAAAAATTCCATATTTAGAAGTGGAAGATGCTTACAAGATGCGCCAATTCATTCTTGATAAAATTAAAATATCAGAATTTAATTGGTGAAAAAATGAACTTAACGAAACTTTTACATTCCAACTAAAATGATAAAAATAAAAAAACTGAGTAAAATATTCAAAACTCAAGGGGAAACCATCACAGCACTTAATTCCATTGACCTGCATATTCAAAAATCAGAATTTGTTGCCATTATGGGGCGATCGGGTTCGGGTAAGTCAACCTTGCTTAATTTATTAGGTTGTATGGACAAGCCAACAAGTGGAGAATACAAACTCTCTGGAGTAGATGTCAGCACTTTAAATGATGATGAATTATCCAAAATCCGCAATGAACGCATCGGTTTTGTTTTTCAAGGATTCCACCTTTTACCTCGCTTAAGTGCGCTAGGAAATGTGATGTTGCCATTGCGTTATGCTAATGAAAAAGTCACAGATGTTGGTGAGCAACGTGCCAAAGAATTGTTAATAAAAGTTGGACTAGGGGATAGAATCAATCACATGCCAAATCAAATGTCAGGTGGCCAAATCCAACGTGTTGCTATTGCTCGTTCACTCATTAACAATCCTGATATATTGCTCGCCGATGAGCCAACAGGTAATTTAGACAGCACCATATCCAACCAAATCATTGATTTACTCAAAGACTTAAATCGCGCAGGACAAACCATTGTTATGGTGACTCATGAGGATGAAATAGCGGCTCACGCCAATCGAACAATTCACTTCTTAGATGGGGAGATTGTCCAATGAAAATAACTTTAACACTCTTAATACTGTTGAGTTGTTTCACTACTTCAGCAAAAACAGTTTTGGCAACTGGCACGATTGAATCCGAAAATACTCAGCATGTTCTGATGCCATTAGTTCAATCTTTTAATGGTAAGGTAAATGAAATGATAGCCGAAGGTACCGCAGTCAAAAAAGGAGACTTTTTAGCTAAAATTGACGGCGCAGCTGTTGATAGTAAAATAGAGTCACTCAAAGAACAACTGGAGTCATTTAATGAAACAGCAAAAAAGAGTGAAATTGATGCGCAAATCACCTTAAGCAACAGCCAAATTGCCTATGAAAAAGCGCTAATCAAACAGAAAATTGCACGAATGAATGCCGATCTTCCTCTAGAGTTTATTGGGGAGCTAAAGTACAAACAAAACCAATTAGCCTATAAAAATGCACAAAAGTCCTTTCAAAAAGCACAAAATGATTTAACCGAAGCCAAGCAAAAACAACAAGAAAAGTTGCAATCCAATAAATTGGAGTTCACCCAAAAACAAAATAAATTGAAGCTACAAGAACAAATGCTTGAAAATTTAACACTCTATGCAGACCAAGATGGCTATGTTGTCTATTCAACACACCCATGGACGGGCAAAAAGATACAAGCAGGAGATCAACTGCAAACAGGGATGGAACTAATGACTGTCTCACAAAACAACAAACTTAAAATTGTTGCATGGCTTAATGCAATTGATATTCCCAACATAAAATTAGGGCAAAAAGTCTCTATCAGTTTTGATGCCTATTTAGACCAATCCTACCAAGGGCGAATTTCATCGGTTTCGCAAGGCGGCGAAGAAAAAAAGAGCTGGGGTAATGGCTTATATTATCGAATTGAAGTCGAATTAATTGAAAAACCACAACTCAATTTACTTATTGGGATGAGCGCACTAATTGAAACTCAGGAGCAGCCCAATGAATAAGCTTTCTCTCTTTCTTATTGTTTTTATTTGTTTTACTGCTTTCAGTAAAGAAGTCACTGTCTCTGGCGAACTAAAAGCATTGGATACATCTGTTTACTCTCCACCTCGTATCAAGAATATCTGGCAATACACTATTTCATTTATGGCTGAAAATGGCTCGGTTGTACAGCCCGGAATGCCAGTGCTCATGTTTAAAACAGATACCATTCAAACCAAGCTTATTGATTCCAAAGGCAAACTTTCAATCAAAAGAAGTGAATTAAAAAACAAGCAGGTTAATAAAGTCGAGACTTTCGCCAATAAAAAACTAGCTATTGAAGAAAAGAAAATGGAGCTAGAAAAAGCCAAAAGAAAAGCTGAATTGCCTAAGAGTGTTATTGCTAAAAATGAGTACCAAGAAAATCAACTCAATTACCAATTGGCACAAAAAGATTATGTTTGGGCACAAAAAGATGAACAATTGACCCGACAAAAAATTAAGGCTGAAGAAAGCATATTGCAGGCTAAGATTAACAAACACGCCAATGAAGTTAAAGGTTATCAGGATGCCATCAAAAAAATGAACCTCTTTGCATCAAAATCTGGAGTGGTTATCCACCAATCAAATTGGAGTCGTAATAAATTTTCTGTTGGCGATTCAGTTTGGAACGGGCAACGTGTTATTGAAGTGGCAGATTTAACTAAGATTATTGCTCAATTAGAAATTAATGAGAACCAAATTAAAGACATTAAACTTGGTCAGAAAGTTAAAATTGTTTTAGATTCTTTGCCCGATAAAGAATTTTTTGGCACTATCCAAAGTATTGCCAACGTGGTGAGAACTAAATCAAAGGAGCAACCTGCCAAAATACTCGATGCCACCGTAAAATTAGACCATGTGGATGCAGAACTTATGCGGCCAGGTATGCGTGTAAGTAGCATAATTAATGTAGGAGATGACTCATGAAGAAATTGAGCTTTATCCTCACAATATGCCTAAGCTTATTAAGTTGTTCGCAACAAGAAGAAAATCTAATCCCAACAATAGACATCTCAAAACATGAAGTGCAATTTGTCATCAACACGCAAGGAGAATTGGAGGCTGCAAATGCCACACCGATAACGGCGGCGTCACAATCCATGCGCCCACTAACTATCGCTTGGATAGAAAAAAATTATACTCATGTTAAAAAAGGGGATATCATCGTAAAATTTGATGGGCAAGATTTTGAACAAGAGGTGGACACTGCTCAATTTGAGATTGAAAAACTGATGCTAACAAAACGACAAAAACAACGCGAGATGGGTTTATTCTTAGATGATTTTCAAAACGAAGGTCAAGTGGTGGACTTTGAATACCAAATGGCACAGCAATTCAATATTGATAATCCATTGCTTTATACAAAAATTGAAATGATTGATGCAGGAAATAATGAGGAATTTTTACAAGAAAAAACAAAACACCTCAAGAAAATGGAAAGCCATTACCAAACCAAATCAGAATCTGAAATTGGCTTAATCCAATCACAAGAAAAACTGCAACAAGCCAAATTGCAAATGAACCAAGTTGGATTGTCAGCACTTGATGTCAAAGCACCTCATGATGGTTTATTGGTTTTATCTAAAGGCTGGGATGGCTCTTTGCCACAAACTGGTAAATCTATTTTTCCTGGCATGAAAATTGCCAAACTTCCTGATTTAAGCACCATGAATGCAAAACTCTATGTTCCTGAAATTGAAGCCATTGGGCTAGAAAAAGGGCAAGAAGTGTTGGTAACATTGCATGCATACCCAGAAAAACCCTTTAAAGCAACCATCAAATCAGTCAGTAAAACCGCACAAACTAAACAACGTGACAACCCAGTTAAGTACTTTATCGTGACTGCCGAAATTGAAGAAAAGGACGAGGATAAACTCATTCCTGGTCAGCGTCTTGATGCCACCATTCTAACTAGTGAAAAATCCAACAGCTTAAGCTTACCCATACAAGCGATATTTCGCAAAGGACAAGAGACATGGGTTTATCTGCAAGACTCAAATGGCTCAACTTTTACTAAAAAAACCGTACAAATAGGTCAATGTTCAACCAGCTTATGTTTGATAAAATCAGGCATAAAAGAGGGTGATACTATTGCATTAACCAAGCCATTTGAGGAGAAAATCTGATGGGAATTCTATTCAAACAAGCCATAGTCGAAATGATGCACCATAAATTACGCACCTTACTGACTTTATTGGGTATGGTTTTTGGTGTTGGAGCGGTGATTGCCATGCTCAGTATTGGCGAAGGGGCAAAAATTGAGTCAACCAAATTAATTGAGTCCATGGGCTTACACAACTTAGTCATCAATGAAAAACAAAATGACGAAGACACACTCAAAGAAATCCGTAAAAACTCTTTAGGATTAAGCCTAAATGACATGAATGCCATGAAAAAATCTTTGCCATTTGTGACCAATGTTTGTGCTGAAAAAAAGATAAAGACTTATTCAGTCTTCTCCAAACAAGCAACAGCAGACAGTTCTGTTTTGGCAATGAGTGATAGTTGTTTTGATTTAGCTAATTTAAAATTAGCCCAAGGTGAGTTTTTTAACCA
>JALWML010000154.1 GCA_027083915.1 Lysobacterales bacterium
AATAATTTAATGCTTAAAATAATATTACTATTTGTACTCACTTTAATATCTGAATTAGCACTATCTGCTATTGCTATAGATGACCAAGTAACTGTTGTTGAAAATAGCGGAATATCACTTTTAGCCGTGTTTGATAATGACACAATTAACAAAGGCGAGCATCTAACAGAATTTACTCAGCCTACGAACGGCTTGATTAGTTCAGTTCTGCCCGGACTTGGCATAAATTATCAACCAAACAATAATTATTGCAATAATGGTATCACTACGGATAATTTTACCTACACATTAACTGGTGGGGTAAGGGCAACTGTCTTTGTCACTGTCAACTGTTTAGCAGGAAGCCCTCCAGCTCAAGTCATCCCTGTTAATCAAACGTATTGGCTAATGTTTTTGTTCATTGCAATTATTGTTGTAGTTAAGGTTAAAACTGTTCTCTTTAGGAAAACAGAATGATGAAAATATTAAATTCAAACCTCTACACCACTACTTTAACTTTACTTATTATTTGTTTTGTCAGTCCATCAATTGCTACAACCATTAATATTGACGAAAAAGTGACTCATGATCTTGATATGTATCGTTCATTTCTCAGTACCAGTGAGCAAATTGAATTACATGGAGAAGCTGATTTTGTGACCATCGGCGCTGATGCTGGCTGTGATTTTGATTCTAATGTTAGTAGTATTCAAGATGCCATTGATACGGGTTCTACTGAGGTAAGAGTGGCATCTAATGGGAGTTATATTGAGAGCATTGTACTTCAAAACCAAAATTTAATTCTTAGAGGTGGCTTTGCTACATGCTCCGATGCTGAAATCAATAATCAAAACTTTATGGATTTAACGACTATAAACGGGTCGGCAAACCAAACACCAATAATAACTGTATTAGGAGAAACCAATAATCTGTATAGATTGGTACGTTTAGAAAACTTGTTTTTAATGGGTGCAGTAGTATCTCCTCCGGCTCAAGGTGCAGCATTGTCAGTGATTGAAGCAGAAGTAGAGTTACAGTTGTTGAGGGTGACTATTTTCAACAATACTGGGAACATAGGTGGTGGCATGTATATCAATTCTGGATTTGGGGCGAGCCAAACAAATATAAATGTTTTTGCCCAAGATATGCTTATTAGCAGTAACTCATCTCTGAGTTTAGCAGGAGGTTTATATTGTTCTGGTGGTGGATCACAAATCACCTTCACAGGTATTAGCACTATTGCCAATAACACAGCAACAACTATTGGAGGTGGGATTTTTATGCGCGGTTTCTGTCAAATCAGCATCTATTCTGATCCTCACCCAAATATAATCAGTACATTCCCAGGGATTTTCAACAATAAAAGTGCCGAAGAAGGTGGCGGAGTTTTTTTAAGCTCTTCTGCTAGTTTGTATTTATTTGGGCAGCAAATGTGCGACAGCACTCATTGTTTGGGTTCTAATGATGCACCCATTTATGTTCAAGGCAATGCGGCCGACATTGATAATCTAAATAAAGAATCAGGTGGTGGTATTTACCTTGATGGTATAGGAGGCACAAATGAATTCTATGCCAATGGAACATGGGTAGTAGACAACCAAGCTGGAGGAAATGGAGGTGGTGCCTATGTGGGAGGCAATTCTATTTTTGAAATTGAAAGAAGACCCGGAGGTTGCTGGCAAGCTGATCGTTGTAATCTGATTATAAACAATCGTTCAGGTACATCTATTGGATTTGGTGGCGGCTTTTATGTTGATGATGCAACCATGAACATAAGTCATGTATACTTGGAAGAAAATCGTGCTGACTTTGGTACAGCCATTGCTGCTAGTGGAGAAAATGCAATGGTAACTATCGAAAATTCAGTGTTTGATGACAATGGCAATGGTGGAGCTGATGGTTATTCCGATTTTGCAGTTATTAGGGCTTCAACAGGAGCATCAATTTCAATACGTCATAGTACAATTGCTGATAACGATGCTGTTAATAGTGTTTTTGAAGTTGATCCTGCTTTTGGTTCTTCAATGTCTTTAAGCTCTTCGGTGGTACATGACCCAAGTTCAGGCAATTTGTTTGGCCCTGTTAGCGGTGATTTAACTATTGATTGCCTAGTGTCACATGAACCAGCTAGTTTTACGGGTACAAATGTGGTGGTTGATGATCCTCATTTTGTCGATCGAACTCTAGGTAATTTTCACTTAGCCGCTGGTTCTCCAGCCATTGATTTGTGTGCAAGTATCTCAATGATAAATCCTTTAGATATGGATATGGAAACAAGGGCATGGGATGACCCAGATCAAATAGATGGCATGGGCATATTTGATGCTGGCGCAGATGAGCGTTATTTCTTTGAGGAGATATTTGTAGATGGTTTTGAGAATTAAATTTTCATTCAAACCCATCTATGAATATTTCTGCTACAACGAAGTTTGCATTCATTTCAAATGCGCCTTGGTCGTAATTTGAACTGTCATTGGGTCGCACATTACCATCAATATCTAAGAGTGCACCAAATGAACAGGCATCTAAACTTGGTGAGGTTGATGCCAATCGGTAATTCCCACGAAGTGTACTGATAAATTGTGGATCGCCAAGATTGGTTCCAAAAGATTGTCCGCCTATATCGGCTGATTCAGAATTATTGCATAAACCAATAAATGGGATAGTATTTCCGATTAGGGGTCCAGAGCTATTTTGCTGAATGATGCTATTCTGCACAACAATAGTAGAATTCTCATCTGTTGCATGAATGGGCTTGCCTGTATTATTTGCTATAGTGGTTGAAAGCAAGTCTAGAAGTACATTTCCTATCACTCGGATAATTGGTCTTTCACTATCTACTCCATCATTTTCAACAATCAATAAATTTTCTAATATCACATCAGTATCTAGCGGATTAGATAAATCTATGTGTATTGCCACTCCTCCAGATATAAAAAACGGAAAAGGCACGCTACCATTACTATTTATTGCTACTTCACTTATATTGATACCTTGCTCATTGGCTGAGCCTCTGACCATAACACCACCTCCAAATATTGCGTTGTTATTCGATACTTCACTACAGTATTCATTGACTCCTAATGCTGAAGGCAAACATTGACCTGGCAAAACGCCATACTCAGATTTAATAGACAGGGTGTTACTGGTGTCGCCTTCAAAAAATATACCGCCTCCAACATCATTACTAAAATTTAGGTTTACTTTAGAATTAATTAATTCTAAAGTAGTTTCAAATGCTTTTATACCGCCACCACCGAAGGTTCCTTCTATCAAAGTAGGTGATTCAACGGCTTCATTTTGAATAATTGATGAATTTCTTATGATTAAGCCACTGTTTCTAGCATATATTCCTCCTCCTTCGAATGATGCACTATTAACAGAAATAATAGATTCATCGATAATGAGGTTACTTTCTAAGGCAATAATCGCACCTCCGTCTCGATTAGAATGGTTAGCAGAAAATTCTGATCCAATTATGTTAGCGTTGGAAACCCCGTTTAAATATAATCCACCCCCGCCAATATTTTCTTCTGTGCTAGTAGTTGAATTGTTTGAAAACTGCGAATTGATAATACGCGCACTGTCAACAACAGCATCTAAATCAAGAAGAGAAACACCACCCCCATTTGCAGCTCCGCTATTGTTAAAAATGTTACTATTCTCAATCAATATTGTCCCACCATCTTGCGCAATTGCTCCACCAAAAGAAGAGACTGAATTAGTAAGGTTATTACCTGTAAATGTGGAATTTTTAAGCTCAACAAAAGTATCAATATTGGTAAATATATCTATCCCACCACCGCTGGAAGAAGCTGTATTATTTGAGACTTGAGATGAATTTACTATCGAAAGGTTTTGACAACTAAGGCAAGATATACCACCTCCACTATTGCTGGAGGTGTTGAACATAATTCGACTATTATCAACAAATAATGGAGCTAGGGTAAAAATTCCAGCTCCAAACCTAGCATCATTATTAAAAATATCACTGCCATTGATTACGCTAATTGAATCAGTACCATCAACACTTAAGATTCCTCCTCCTAAAGTCTCTGATGTATTAGATAAAATGGTACTTGAATCAACAATAGCATGACTAGATTTTGTTAAATATAAACCTCCTCCTCCAGAGTTAGATACATTTTCAGTTGTTAAATTATCTCTAACAGTTGCATTTAATAGAGTTATATTTGTATTGTCTAAGTAAACGCCCCCTCCATTATTTGCAGTACTATTGTCGTTGATGGTTGCATCACTTATGTCTATGCTCGAGTCAATAGTGTAAATCCCACCACCTGAATTACCTGCGGTATTGTTTTGAATGAAACTTGCCAGATTTTTTATCACTAAATTTGAGTTTTCGGCATATATTCCACCACCATTGTTGGAGGCTATATTGCCTTCATTGATACCCATAAAACCAACAAAACCCTCATTTATGACAAGTTTTGAACCATATATCGCCAGACCTCCTCCATCGCCTGTAATAACCGTCCCACGATAAATAATAGAGCCATTGTTCATGACAAGAGTGCTTTCAATACCAGTATCAGCAGAAACATAAATATTGCCACCAGCAGTCAAAGCTGATCCATCAATAACAACAACACTATCAAGTGTCACACTACTACCATCAACTACTGCCATTATGCCACCATTGATTGCTGAGGCATTCTTCAGTGCCATATTGCGAAAAGTCACTTTCGCACCATTGGTTATTTTAACCAATCCGCCTGTTGAATCAAAGGTTTGTCCCATACCATCAATGGTTACAAAAATACTGTCACCATTTTCGCAACCTGTTGCACTGCTAGCAACAAGCGTTAAGTTAAATGAAATTTCACCAATCAATTGAGTATAAGTACCAGCTTTTATATTGATAACATCATTAGGCTGAGCTGCTGCAATAGCATCGGCTATGGTGTTAAAGCTGCAAGCTGCACCATTAATACTGGCAATAGGTTGACCTGCGAATGTGGTGTTAAACCAAATAAGTATGCTGAGTAATATGCTGCTAATAAGTGTTTTATATAAATTCATGATTGTTGTTTTAATTAAAGAAGTTACTGATATTTTCGACAAAATCACAAAAATGTTTTATTTTAGAGGTATGATAGATTCATTTATCGTGAATCGCTGTAAAAAGGATATGCAAAATACATTAAATAAAATTACCCAAATTGCAGAAGAAAGCATAGACAACATCAACTGTGATGAACTTTTTAATAAACTCTACCCTTCAATAAAACAGTTGGCTCATTATGAGTTAATGAAGCTCAATCCAGGGCAACAACTCACCCCGACAGCTTTAGTTAATGAATGTTATTTAAAGTTGAAATCTGGAAAAAACCGAAAATACGATAACAAAAAGCATTTTTACAATACGGTTGCACGTTGTATGCGTTTTTTCTTAGTTGACATCGTTCGCTCACATCACAGGCAAAAGAGAAAAGGCGAACACACAGACTTTAGTGTCTCGCAAATAGAAGGAAATGATGGGATAGCTTTAGAATTGTTAGAACTAGATGACGCATTACAACAATTGGAGGAAATAAATCCCGATTTAGCGAATATAACTATAATGCGGTATTTTTCAGGCATGACTCTGGATGAAATTGCAGATATTTATTCGTGCAGTAAAAGCCATATTCATAAACAATGGACTATAGCACGTGCATTGTTAGTTAATATTTTAGAAGAAGAAGGTCAATCATGATAATAAAAAACAATGTGTCTATTTGGCAACAATCCACTGAACTTTTTGAGAGTCTAGTAGAGTTTCCTCAAGAACAAGCCCTTAATAAATTAAAATTATTGAATGATGTTTCAGATTCTGTCAAAAAAAGAGTCCGTAAATTAATCAAAGCCGTAAATAAAGAAAACAAAATCTTAGAAGTGGTTAACTCTGGAAATGTATTTCAACAACTTAAATCTATTACGGATTTAACTGGAAAAACTTTAGGCAACTATAAAATTACCGAGCTTATTGCCATTGGTGGCATGTCCTATATATACAAAGCACATCGCATAGATTCTACCGTCCAAAAACCGGTAGCCATCAAAGTGATGTCCCTGAGTCAAACACCACAATCACATGCCTTATTTCATCGCGAACAACAAACCTTATCGAGATTAAACCACCCAAATATTGTGTCTTTCCTACACGGCGGTCAAACCGATGATGGCATCTATTATTTAGTGATGGAATATGTCGAACAAGCCATACCTCTTGATGCTTATATTGAAAAGAAAAACATTGATGAAAAGACTATTGTTTGCATGATTAAAAAGATTGCTAATGCCATGAAATT
>JALWML010000155.1 GCA_027083915.1 Lysobacterales bacterium
GTAGCCATGTGTGAGTTGTGCATCCACCACACTGTCATCAATTAGGTCTGGATTTAATTGTTCATCAATATAAGATAAAATTTTATCATTATCTGTTGCGCCAGCAAGACTCTGAATGTGAGCAATCAACTGTGGTGTTGGGCCATAACCCATTTTAGTTAACACCCGATGGAACAAATTAGGAGTCGGTACAGCTGAGGGTGAATAATCAAGTAATTGACCCTTGGTATATAATGGTGTGACTGAATTAGTGGTCTTTTTGCTTGCTTGCATACCTTGGGGAGCATTAAACTTATCAGATAAATTCATCTCTGGGCGATTATGGTATTTACGTTTAACTGTATTCATCTACGTTTCCTCTTTTTTACCAATGTGTATTTACAAATCTTATCTGAAGCCCATAATATTTGTGCGACCTTAGTCACAAAACTCACTTTATTAAGCAATTACAGTATTGAATTAACAAATGTTCACAAACAAAGAGACCCTTGCATAACTATGATAACGAGTAAAAAATGATTAAATTCACCAACTTTTCGACAAAAATTTTGCCAATAGCGGGATATTACCTTCATTTTTTGACTCAATTTGGTAAATTTTCTCTATTTTTTCTTTCGCCATTTAGTTATGCAAAGGTCTCTTAAACAAGGTATACTTGGAAACATGAAACAAGTTAATTTCCTATTCGCTTTACTCTTTACTACACCGTGTTTTGCAACCATTCACGAAGTTATGGTATCAAGCAATATATTTACACCTGCCAATATAACAATTGAAGCAGGCGATACCGTACGATGGACAAATACTGGTGGCGGTCATAACGTTCGAGCTGAAGACAACAGCTTTCGCTGTGCCAATGGTTGTGAAGCAAATGGTGGAGATGGCAACCCATCGACAAATCTTTGGGTCTCGGAAGTCACATTTAGAAAAGTGGGATTCACCAGTTATATTTGCGAGCCACATGTTGGATTCGGTATGCGAGGTTCCGTGACAGTGGTTGAGCCAACTTCAGTGCCAGTTCACACATTACATGCGACCACAGATAACCAATTTAACCCAATGGAATTAACACTACAAGTTGGAGATGTAGTCAATATGTTGAACGATGGTGGCTCGCATAATTTTGTTGCCGATGACAACAGCCTAATTTGTGCCATTGGTTGTGATGGCGATGGCACAAACAACACCTCTTCTAACCCAACGGGTTTTCCATGGAATATATATGTTCGATTTGATAGCCCGCAAGAACTGCCCTTTCATTGTGCCACACACCCAAGTTCAACTGGTGTGATCCATGTCATTGAGCAAAATGTATTTTCAGATAGTTTTGAGTGACTGGAGTATGACTATTCCGTGGTAGCGGTATCGTTGCCAACTAATGCCGCATTCATGGCATGCCAACATAAAGTAGCAGACTTAATACGTGCAGGAAACTTCTTAACACCCGCCATGTTATTAACTTCACCTAATGATTCAATTGAATCAATCGAAGATTTTCTATCCATTAACTGACAAAAATCAGCAAATAAAGCTTTGGCTTCATCTACCCTCTTACCCGTCAAAAACTCCGTCATCAACGAACTAGATGCCGTAGAAATTGCACAACTTTCCCCATCAAAATTCATCTGCGTTATCACATCATCTTCCACCGTAATAAACACAAAAACCTGATCCCCACAAATCGCATTCAAGCCTTCGGCCTTATGCGTAAAAGACTCAGGTGTACCATAGTTACGCGGATTGCGGTTATGTTCTAAAATAGTTTTCTTATAAAGTTGCTTAATATCCATGCGCGTTATTTTAAAGATATTCTTTGTTAAAACCCACAATTAAATAGCATAAGCATCTCAACTTGAGCATTATTAATTTGTTTTCAGTCATTCCTCTTTAAAAACCTCACGAATTCGCATCAAAATTTGCCCCAACATATTTCGACCTCGTCCATGTCCGCCATCTCCCCAGTAGCTATCATTGGATGTGTGTTCAATTAACATGGCATCACCTGTTGTGAGTAGTAATTGTTTCAAATCTTCATGTTGACTAAATTTTGCAAGCACTGCATCATACATAATATTAACTTTGACAGATTCCCAGTCTTTACGCTGTTTCTTTTTTCTATCTCGTCCAAGCCGAGCTGCCAGCATAGGTGAGTTGGCTTTCCTAATTTGTTCTTGGTGTTGAACATCTTTAAATTTTTGTGCTTGGAAGTAATGTTCTGAAGTTGGCCATTTTTTCTTTTTTAGAACTATAGGGTATGCGGCAAAGTTTGAAAACTCACCGTATTCGTCGTTTTGACTGTAGAATTTTATAATTTTACTCATAGTTGTTCAAACTCCTTTTCAAAGTTTTTTCAATTTTCGATTCAAAACATGCAAAGATAACTTTTTCTACATTAGTTTGTGCCGTAATCACTTCATAGATTGCAATATCACAGGCTTTATCAATAGGAAAACGGTAAGCTCCACAACTGATAGCAGGAAAGGCAATGGTTGCAATTCTATATTCATCGGCAATTTGCAAACAGCGTTGATAACATAATGCCAATAAGTTTTCTTCATTTTTATTGCCACCATCCCAAACAGGACCAACGGTGTGAATGATATATTTTGCAGGTAAATTATAGCCTTTGGTCATTTTGGCATCACCTGTTTTACAACCACCCATGGTACGACACTGGGCTAATAATTCATCACCAGCGGCTTTATGAATCGCTCCATCAACTCCGCCGCCGCCACACATTGCATTATTTGCCGCATTGACGATGGCATCGACTTTGAGTTTTGTAATATCTGCATGAATTATTTCAATTTTCATAATACAAGCGTCCTCGGAAAATAATATTCACGGTCTATGCCTGTGGATTTAAACAATTGGGCATGGCGTTTACCGCTGAGTTTGCTTTTATCGGTGGCATGTAAAATATTGGCATTTAATATCCGCCGTCTAAAAGACTTTATCGGTAATTTTTTTGCCAAAATAGTTTCAAATACGGTTTGTAATTCGGTTAAGGTAAATAATTCAGGCATTAATTCAACGGGCAGTGCTGTGTAAAGGGTTTTTTCTCGCAACCTGTTTTGAGCTTTTTCAATAAGTTCAATATGGTCAAAAGCAAGGGGGATTTTTAAGGCTTGTTCTACGGGCATCCACACACTGTTTTGCGATTTTTGCTGTTTGATTTTATCGACATTGATTAAGGCATAATACAATACGGTCACCGACCAACCACGTATGTCACGGCTTTTATTGCCGATGGTTTCGACTTGTTCCAGATAAGGTGATTTGATAGCTGTTTTTTCATATAGCTTACGGTACGCTGTTGCGGTAATATCCTCGTCTTTTTGCAAATCTATAAAACCTCCAGGCAAAGCTAACATCCCTTGTTGTGGAGCTTCAACTCGTTCAACCAAAAGCACATTAAGCTTGGCATTAATCATGGCGAAGATGACCATATCCACCGATGTGAGTGGAATATCAAAATCGTGTATTGAGTAATTTTCTAAATATTTTTTATCTTTTTTGTTCATTAATTGTGCTTTCTTAGGAAGTTAAATTATTTTTCAATCAATGTAAGATGAGCCCCGTCCATCATGTGTCTAACCATTTCAAAAACTTTATTTGTTTTTTGATGGGCGGAGCCCCATCTTACAATCTATTAATCAACCAATCTTAATCTAATCTCATCAAAAGTGGTTTTATTGTACATTCTACCATTTTCAAACACGGTTTTTAACTCTCCTTTATTTTCTTGGGCTTTTGTTTGTTGGTCGAAGAGTTTAAAACCATTTTTACATTTTTCAACACGCAATAATCCTTTGGCTGATTTTTTGTCGCCTTTATCGGTTTTTGGGTCTTTGAAGATCTCACGTGGTTGACCATCAACTTGCCCCCAAGTGGCTTTCATGGCAAAGCCGAAGGTATCGCGGGTAAGAAATTGATAAGTGTAACTTCCGATACCGAAAACGACATTGGTTGAGGCGAAGCCTTTTTGTTCTAGTTGCTTCATGATTTCTTGAACACGTTTCAAGGTGATGGAATCGCCATAAATCAAACCGACATGTTCATCAAGCATTTTATAGCCTTTATCAGTAATCGTTCCTCCGAAGATTTCCCATAAACATTCCACCGCTCCTTTGTATTGAGGTGAACCGACTTTGGCTTGTTTATCACCTGCAATGATTTTTACTGGGTCGCCTGAATCAGGCCTAAAGACAACTTTTGCCATACCTAAAGAGTTAGGTTGACGGTTCATGATATCGGTTTTCAATTGTTTTGAATACTGTGTAATGACTTTCCAAAAATCCCATGTGTCCGATACAATACTGATAATGCCTGTTGGGTATAAATCATTTATTAAGCGTTTGAAGGTTTTGATTTCTTCTTCTTTTGTGCCCATGCACATAACACTGTGTTCGGTAGCTGGGACCGATACGCCTATGATGCCTTGAGCCTGGTAATAATCTTCGGCATAATCTATTGCAGTAACAGTGTCAGTGCCAATAAAGCTGGTTAAATGCCCTATACCTGATTGAGCCGCATCCTCAGCTCCACTCATACCACGAAAGCTAAAATCATGTCCTTGTATGGCAACAAAATCCAATGGTGCTCCTGTAATTTTGGCATATTTCATCATTATCCTTTTGTATTCATAGGCTATTGTTGCCGTAGTACACGCCTTCCATACATCGGCGCTGATACTTGTTTCGATGTAATTGGTTAACCAAAAAAACTCAGGTATTGTGTTTATGACAGTAAACATGGGTACACGAATATTGACACGCGAACCTTCTGGCAAGGCTTTTATTTTTAAGGGCAAATAACCTAAATCATGCAAGGCTTCGATATGTTCAGTGGCAATGGCATTTTCACCCAATGATGAATCCATGCGTCTTTTGTATTTAGCAATAACTTCATTTTTGGGTTTTGAGAAAAAGCCATCGTTCCATTGATTAATTAGTATACGTTTTATATAAGCTTGTAAACCGATAAAAACCACTCGGTCATCAAAATCATCTAATAATGTGGCAAGTCGTGATGATCGTGGAGTGAAATTTGAATAAACATACTCCGTTTTTTCAGGGTATTGTCTTCTGTGATCTGCTTTGTAAAAGTCGATTGACATTAATGGATTCATGATAGTTCTCCTGTATTTATGACTGTTAATTTATTGTGTGTTTGTTGGGTAAAACTGTTTGTTGTGTAAATTTCATCAATAAGGTTATCGAAAACAGATAAACCTTTGCTAAAAATACCGTGAGTAACATATAAAACGATACGACGGGCATTTAACTTTTTGAGCTGTTCGGCTATTTTTATAAAGGTATAACCACCATCACAAATATCATCAGTAATAATAGCGGTTTTATCGGTTAAGTCTGATGCATTAACTTTGGTGTGTGAAATTTTGCCAGTAGTTGGATTGCGAATTTTTTCGCATTGAACCATTGGCATCATACTAAAAGCATCAACTATCTTTTGACATCGAGTGACTGCTCCTTTATCTGGGCAAATTAACACCGTGTTTTGCTTTGTTAATTCAGCTATTAATGCAGGAGATTGTTTAATGATTTCAGTGGCATCGATATTGTGAGCACCTGTTAAATCCAAACCAACCGAACTATGGCAATCCCAAACACTTAGTTTATTCAGGTTCAACATTTTTAAAAGTTGTGCCATTAGTTGTAATGAAAATGCTTGACCTTCAGCACAAACTCTATCTTGCCTCGCATAAGGCAAATATGGAATCTCTAAATCAAAAAATACTTTTTTACTATAATGGTTATCCAATGCATTTTGCAGTAACAGTAAATCCATTAGGTCATTACTCGATTGAATCCTTGCCTGTACTTTTAGATTTTCCGCTATATTTCTCGGTAAATTATGCAGTTGTATATGTTGCTCTCCACCTGAAAAACATTTAGTTTTTATTGTTATACCATTGTTAATAATTATGTTCATTGCATATCTCATATATATTGACTGTGTGACCTTATATATGTATTGTCCATATGTCAATATATAAAGTCAAGCAATAATTAACTTATTTGATAGAATGAAATAAATTCAATGAGAGTATCGAAAACTAATTAGATAGAGAGAAAAACCAAAATAATGTGCTTTTTTAGTGTTATTTCTAGAGAAATACCTATTTATTTCACTTTTTATCGTGGTTATGGTGTTTATTTCAGGTAAAATAGCATCCGCTGGTAAGACGAACAGCTAATATTTATGTTTATACGATTTTAATGTTTCTTAAGTTTCATTCAACAGTTCCACGTAAGTAAGTTCCACATTT
>JALWML010000156.1 GCA_027083915.1 Lysobacterales bacterium
ATTTTCTACTTAAGTAAAAATATACAAGTGGGAAAATGATAAATAAAATAGGAAGAACTTGTTTCACCCACGAAATAAAGCCAATATCTTCAAGTTGTTCATCTTCTAATATTTGGATTAAAATTAAATTTGGCGGAGTGCCGATTGGTGTTGCAATTCCGCCAATACTGGCGGCATAAGCGATGCCAAGTAATAAGACAATAGAAAATTTCTTTGATGCATTGTTTTCTAGTATTGCAAGAGCAATCGGCAATAACATCAGTGTAGTTGCAGTATTTGAAATCCACATGCTCAATAATGATGCGGCTAGCATAAAACTCAGCAATATCTTGGATTGTGAGTTCGTGCCAATTAGTTTAATTATCCTATTGGCTATTAATCTATGAGTGTTAGTATGCGACATGGCGGTTGATAGCATGAAGCCCCCAAGTAACAATAAGATTAATGGACTGCCATAGGCTTGTGCTACTGTTTTTGAATTCAAAATCCCTAATAATGGAAAGCTTGCAATTGGAATTAATGAGGTAATTGGTATGGGAAGTTTTTCTGTTATCCACAAGGATGCTGTGACTAACGTAATCATGAGGGTATGCGATTCGTTTCTACTTAAATCTGAAGAATAAACTACAGCAGCAATAGTGGTGAAAAAAATAAAATATAAGATGGTATTGAAATTGATTCTCATGTGCATATTAGCAAAGTCTTAAATAACAGAATTTTAACATTAATACTTGTAATTGTACCTATAAAAAAATTATCATAGTAGTAATTTAATTCAGGGGACCAATAAATGCGTCTAAAATATTTGATCTTAACTCTACTATCAATAGCTCTTTTACAAGCTTGTAGTAGTTCTTCCAATGCACCAAGAGCTGTTGAAACAGGTCCGGCAACCAATCCAGGTGGAACACCTGTTACTGCAGTTATCACGGCACGTTTTGCACCAGCTGATGGAATCTTACCATTTCCAACCAATCTTATATTAAGTGGAACAACAGATTTAACATTAAATCCACCAGTTTAAGATGCTACCGATTATGGTGATCCAGCTGTTGCACTGAGTGCTTTAGATGGATTCTCTACTATCGCTCCTTGGGGAGCCCCGTTCTCAGCCAATGTTGCTGCATCTTCTGTAGTTCCAGGACAATCAGTTCGTGTTTTTGAAGTCACTTTGACAGGACCTGGTGGTGGAGTAACAGGGATTACTCAAGAATTACAAGCAGGAGTTGATTTTGTTGCTGTAGCAAATGGAGCTGGAGTTGGAATTGTTCCACTCAAACCTTTAAAGCAAATTACAAGTTATATGGCAGTTTTGACAAATGGTATTACTGATGATGCTGGCAATGCCGCAACACCTGATCAGACTTACTTTTTGGCAAAACGTACTTCTTCATTAGTTGATGCTAACGGGAATAGCACAGATCCATTGGTTGATAATGCGACCGCTCAAAAACTTGAGCCATTACGTCAACTTACAAATTCACAAGAAGCTGCTGCCGCTTCTCAAGGTATTGATCCTGCTAATATTGTGCTTTCATTTGTGATGACAACTCAATCAATCACTCCTGTATTACAAGCGATAAAGGCGACAATTCAACCAGGTGCTAGTTCATTGGCTCCAACTGGATTAAATACCAGTGCGATAGGTGGAGCAGGAATTGCTGATATCTGGATTGGGATTCAATCAAGCCCATATTACTCGGGAGCTCCAAGTGCAGAAAACCCATTAGCACCTCTAAATACATTCTGGAAAGCTGCCCCTGGTGGTTATGTAGCCCCTTTTGATGCTTTAGGACTGGATCCAACTTCAACAAACTTAACATTTGCAAATCCTTTTCCAGTTGCAAATGGAACCCAAACTTATCCTGTTTTATTAACCCTGCCAAATGCAAACAGTGGACACACAAAACCAGCATCTGGCTGGCCTATTGTTGTTTTCCAGCATGGTATTACACGTTCTCGTGCTGATATGTTAGCTGTTGCTGATACCTTGGCTTCTATTGGTTATGCAGTTATTGCACAAGATTTGGTTATGCATGGAGTCGGACCAGGGCACTTATTATATATTGAAGACACGCCATTTGGCCCATTAGCAAATGAACGTACATTTGATGTCGATTATATGAATAATGAAACAGGCGCTCCAGGCCCTGACGGAGTTGTTGATTCATCAGGTGCAAGTTTTATTAATTTAGGTAATTTGTTGGTTTCAAGAGATAATGTAAGACAAGGAATTGCAGATTTAATGACATTAACTGCAACTATCCCAACAATGGATTATGACCATGATGGAAATCCTGACTTTGATGGAGCAAATATCGCATTCGTATCTCAATCACTTGGTTCAATACATGGCGCTACATTTGTAGCACTTGAAGACAACATAAATACAGCAGTACTTTCAGTTGGCGGTGGCGGTATTGCACGCCTACTTGATGGTTCTCCTGCTTTTGGTCCTCGTATTCGAGCTGGCTTAGCAGCCGCAGGTGTTGATGCTGGTACTCCAGCCTATGATCAATTTATGGTTGTGACACAAACAGTTATTGATGCAGGTGACCCTCTTAATTTTGCAGCATTAAGTTCAGCTAATAACAATATTTTATTCCATGAGGTTTTAGGTGATCAGGTAGTACCTAACTCCGTTGTAGGCGCACCATTATCTGGTTCAGAACCTTTAATTGCGGCCATGGGCTTACCACCTATTTCAGCTACTACAGCTAATGCAGAGGGTGTTGATGGTGTTGTTAGATTTACAGAAGGTGATCATGGAAGTATTTTGAGTCCTGCGGCTTCTTTGGCAGCTACTGTAGAGATGCAATCACAAATGGCAAGTATGATTGCTACCCATGGAACTACGGTTGTTGTTACTGATGAATCAGTTGTTCAAGGTCAATAGAGAGGAGAATAAAAATGAAAAATATTAAACAAAATAAATTAAATAGAGCGCTGAAGATTGCTTTAGTAACAACCTCTTTTGGCATTGTCTCATTAGCTAATGCAGTGAGTTTCAATAAAGGAGATTTTAGTGCAAGTTGGGATACAACAATATCATATGGTATTGGTTTAAGAGCAGAAGAAAGAGATAATGATTTAGTTGGTAAGGCCAATTTAAACCCATCAGTAGGAGGTTTAGACTTGAATGGAAGAATTGCCGCTCCTGGGAGATGGTCAATCAATTCTGATAACGGAAACCTTAATTATGATCAATGGGATAAAATTTCCAATGCATTAAAGTTTACTTCCGAATTTGGTTTTAGTTACCGTAGTTTTGGTGGTTTCTTTAGAGCAACATCTTTTTATGATTTTACCAATAATAGCAAAGAAGGGTTAAGCGATACAGCAAAAGAGTTTGTTGGTCATCGAACTCGTTTGTTAGATGCTTACGTTTATAAAGATTTTGACATAGGATCCCGTGCTGGTTCGGTTAGATTAGGCCGCCAAGTGGTTAGTTGGGGTGAGTCAACCTTTATTCAACAAGGAATTAATGTGATTAACCCAGTCGATGTTTCTAAAATACGGGTTGCTGGAGCAGAATTAAAAGAAGCCTTATTACCTATAGATATGATTTATGGGTCGTTTGATTTAACCAATAATCTATCTTTTGAAGCATTATACATGATGGAGTTTGAACAAATAGATCCCGATCCAGCTGGTACATATTTTGGCAGTAATGATTTTGCAACACCTGGTGCTGAGTATGTGATGCTAGGGTTTGGAATTGTTCCAGAATTTTCTCAATTAGGCGAATTTAGACTAGGAGCTCAGTTTCACCCTGATCCTACTGTAAGAGCAGGGCTTGAGACGTTGATTGCAAATATTGAAAACTTCACAATTCCCAGACAGCTTGTTAATGGAGCTAGTGACAATGGCCAATACGGTGTTTCCTTTAAATATTTCTCTCCAGAATTAAATGATACTGAATTTGGTTTTTATTATTTAAACTACCATTCTCGTTTACCCTTAATTAGTGGTATTGCTTTAACCACTTCTAGCCCAAGCACAGGGCGTTATTTTACTGAATACCCAGAAGATATTGATTTGTATGGATTAAGTTTTAATACTACGATTAATAGTTGGGGAATGTCATTGCAAGGTGAATTATCTTACCGTCCAAATGTTCCTTTGCAAATTGATGATGTTGAAGTTTTATTTGCAGCATTAAGTCCGCTCAACCCATTGATTCCTGAAGAGTATAATCGTTTTACTTCACAATTAGGTGAGTATGCTCCTGGTGAGGTTATCCAAGGCTGGGAGAGACATGAGATGAGCCAATTGCAATTTACTGCTACTAAATTATTTGGTCCAAGTAACTTGTTTAAAGCCGATCAAATAGTATTATTAGGTGAAATTGGATTCACTAATGTTTGGGATTTACCTGATCCAAGCGTACTTCGATACAATGGACCAGGTACAGATACAGGTGGGGGTGCAAGTACATTAGATGGTGGATCTGGTAGAAATCCAGTGACAGAACCGGAGCAAAACTTTGCCACTTCATTTTCTTGGGGATACCGTTTAATTACTAGACTTGACTTTAATAATGCATTTGGTTTACCTGTCAATTTATTCCCTAGAATCGCATTTAACCATGACGTTCAAGGCATTACACCGGGGCCTGGCGGGAACTTTATAGAAGATAGAAAATCATTCACTATAGGGGTAAATGCGGTTTACCTTGAAACTTGGGGGGCTGACATCAGTTACACTTCGTTCTTTGGTGCAGGAATACGTAACCTAATTCATGATAGAGATTTTGTGTCTCTTAATGTTAAATACTCATTTTAATTGCATAGGAGATATAAATGAAATTAATACAGAAAACAATAATTGCAGCCATGACATGTTCATTGGTGATTGGAACAGCTCTTGCAGGAGCCCATCCTGAGAAAATAGATGAACTCTCAAATAAATTAACACCAGTAGGTGCAGAAAGGGCAGGCAATGAAGCAGGTACAATTCCTGCTTGGACAGGAGGAATTACTAAGCCTCCTGCGGAATATAACAAAGGTGATCATCACCAAGACCCTTTTGCTGATGATAAGATTCTTTTTACAATAGATGCTTCAAATTTTAAAGAATATGCGGATAACTTATCTGTTGGCCAAAAAGCGATGTTTGAAAAATATCCAGATACTTTCAAGATGAATGTCTATCCAACACATCGTTCAGCATCTTTTCCTCAACGTATTTATGACAAGACTATTGAAAATGGTAAGACAGGGAAATTAACTGGTGGTGGCGAAGGCGTAACAGATGTTGCTGAAGGTTTTCCTTTTCCCTTTCCTGAAAATGCTTATGAGTTAATGCTTAATCACAAAATGAAGTATAAAGGCTCTGGTGGCGTTCGTTATAATAATCAAGTTGCTCCAACTGCCTCTGGTCGCTATACCGTTGTTAAGCTAAGAGAGGAGTTATTAGGCAAATACTATACACCGGGCAATACTGTTGATGATATTGATAATATTTTATTGTATTTTTATCAAGAAGTTGAGTCTCCTGCGCGATTAGCTGGTCGTATACTGCTCGTACATGAGACCATGAATCAACAAGAACAACCGCGTCAAGCTTGGATTTATAACCCAGGTCAACGCCGTGTTCGCCGTGCACCCAATGTAGCTTATGATAATCCCGGTACTGCATCAGATGGTTTAAGAACTAATGATATGACGGATATGTTTAATGGAGCTATGGATAGATTTAATTGGGAAGTTGTGGGTAAAAAAGAGATGTACGTACCTTATAACTCTTATAAAGCACACAGCGGTGATATAGGTTATAAAGATTTAGTTCAACCAGGCCATTTAAATCAAGACCTAATGCGTTATGAATTACATCGGGTATGGGTTGTTGAAGCTAAATTAAAAGAAGGTGTTCGTCACATTAATTCAAGAAGAACATTTTATCTTGATGAAGACAGTTATCAAATTTTATTGACAGATCATTATGATAAGCGTGGAAATATTTGGCGTTTTTCTGAAGCGCATAGTATTAATTATTATGATGTGCCAACATTTTGGTCAACCATTGAAACTCATCATGATTTAAGATCAGGTCGATATGTTGCAGTTGGTTTAGATAATCAAGATGCAGTAAATACTTTCAACGTCCCATTAAGCGAATCTAATTATACACCTCAAGCTTTAAGGAAACGCGGAAAAAGGTAAGACTTTCAGAGGTCAGCCTTCATCCAAAATGGATGAAGGTTGATTTTTATAATTAAAAAAAAAGGGGTCAAGAATGAGAAAAATAATAATAATATCACTGGTAATACTTTCTTTTGTTTTACTA
>JALWML010000157.1 GCA_027083915.1 Lysobacterales bacterium
CATCATGACATTTTCTTTTTTATCTTCCACACTTTTACCATGACAAACTCCACTTGAGCAGGTTGCCACACCCATATGTTTTTCTGATGCATATTGTGGTAAAGTTCCAGCATTTACTTTAAATACCAGCACTAAGAATATGATTAAAAAAGAAATATTTTTCATTGTTTTTCTACAAACCATGGTTTTCCATCTTCATCTAAATACATACGGCGCATTTCTTCTAGATTAAGAGGTCTAGAACCACGTCGTCCAAATACTGCCACTTGACCACCAGTTTCATCTACTCCTCTGTCTCGTTCTAAACCGCGAGATAAAGAATAAACTGGTGATTTAGTTGGATAACTTGCTATAAACAATGGATTGGGTTCTGGGCTGAATCCATAGAACTTTGGTTGCAAGCTTGGAGAGGTTAATTGAACAATTTTCAAGCCACCCTCACCATCGGCAATATATGCAAATAAAGAGGCATTGGTTGTTGCTACAGTGACATCATAGGCATTTACAATCTTGCCATCGGCATTATATTTTTGCACTAACTTCATTTTTGCAGGATTCTTAATATCAACAATGGCGATACCTTCTTTACCATTAGCAACATAGGCGTAAGTTCTGGCTAAGTGTAACTTTCGAGCTGAACTTAAAGCAATGGTATTATTTTCAACCAAAAACGGTTGTTCTGGATTGGTGACATCTATGGCTTTTAAACCATCAGCGTCTGTAACCAATAAATACCTAAACTGCAATTGAGTCGCTTGTGGGTTATTTAATGCAATAGTCTTTATGTGTTTAGGCGATAATGGCTGATTTAAGTCAATAACAACTAAAGACGTATCTGTTACAACATAGCCATAATATCCGCCTAAGACCATGTACTTTGCACCAGTTAAAACTCCATTAGCATTCCAAGTCGTCGCACGTTCAATATTATTGTTAAGTGGATCTGCATCTGAAAATGTATTAACATCAAACAAAATCAATCCTTCTTGAGCATCCGTCACTAAAGCGTAATTATAAATCGGATGGAAAGGCTGTTCTTGGTTAACCTCACGCATCAACTTTCCTTTGTTTCTATCTGGGTGAATCGGTTGATTGGTTGGTAACACGATACAAGTCGCATTAGCACTCTTGATATGCGCATCCTGACCTAATGGACTTACTGGTGCTGTTATTATACGTTGTGAGAAGCCTTTGTTAGCGATGGATGCCACATCGTACACTTGCACCCCTTTTTTGCCTTCTGCCACATACAAATATTCACCGCGTAACTGCAAACAATTAACTGGTCCCGTGCTGTGAGCAAAACCTTGTTCTAAGACTTGGCCTTTATCTTGGTGATTTTTATAAAAATCAGGATAGGCATAACGTTGCAAGTAACTACCGATAACAGCCTGAGGTTCTTGCCATTCGGTAACTTCAACTCCTGTGATATGACCTTCTCCTCCAAGCCACGCATAATGACCAATGAAATCAACAAACTTAGTTCCATACATCAATAACTGAGCCATGATAGCGTTATTATCATTTTTAACTGACAAATGACAATCATCACAGGTTTTGGTTTCTGTTTTACGTGTCGTGTGTGGAAAATGTGGATTAAATGCCTGAGAACTGTATCCACTGGCAGCCACTGGTGGTTGTTGCATATATATCTTTTCACGATTGGCATTGGTTGAAGACAAGACCAAAGCTGATGTTGAACGAACAGGTGCAAACTTGCCTCCTTTAGCCGTTTCGCGTTTACCAATTAAAAACATCTGATCGCGAGCCACTTGCGGATTGTAAGTGGCAAAGTTACGCGTTGATTCGCCTTCATAATGGTGGCGTTCCGTTTTTGCATTGGCTTCAATCGGCAAGTGACAACCACCACAACTTGTTGTCCATGAAGTATGGCAAGCATAACATTCCATATTGTCATATGAATGAGCCCAATCTTCTTTAGCAACTTTATCACTACCCCACTCTTGGGTTTTGGTATCTCGGCTCATGGTTTTCGCTTTAGCAGCCTTAGGATTATAGTGTGAACTTTTTGGATCAACAGCATCTTTTATCAAACTCACTTTCCATTCTAGTTCAGGATCCATAACAGAACGCTGTATCAGTTCATCACCAATCCATTCAAAGCGTTTTTTACCATCTGGATTTCGAATAGCCGATAAATCCATACCACCATCAAGGGCTGCAGGCCCTGATGTGTGTAAATTAGGGTAAGCATCGGGTGTTCCGTGGCAATCAATACACGATATTTCTACAGCAGCGGCTACTTCACCATATAAATGACCGTTTCCGTGAGAATCTTGCCCATAATGGCAATCCACACAATGCATACCGACATCTAAATGTACCGATGACATGTGCACTGCTTTTTTAAATTTATCTGGATCTTTATCACTGACTTCTTTGCCTTCTTTATCCAGTAATGTTCCATCTCTATCACGTTTGAAAACAGCTCGAAAGTTCCAACCATGCCCATGGTAATCAGCAAACTGTGTATCATTTAACTGAGGATTTAATTCTGAAACACCTAAAACGAAGTCCATATCCTTCCACTTGCCACGAGGTGAAGCGCCTTCTGGATTTCTATCTAAAGTTTCACGTTTTTCCTCCTCTGTTGGATAAAACTGTTTCTCTGGCCACATAAAGGGCGCATCCGACTCATAATCCCACATGGTATAGCCTAAATAAGTATTCATAAACATATTAGGCTGATGCATGTGACAACTCATGCATTGACTGGTCGGTATTGAACGGGTAAATTTATGTTGTAATGGATGACCTGATTCCTCTTTGCTAATGGTCTCATCTTTAGTTTGAGTTTTTCCTGTATGCCCAAATTTCGCATACTTTCCAGAATGACGAGGATCTCTATCATTGGCATAAACCACGTGGCAACTAGCACAACCTGATGAACGGTAATCACCTGGTTGATCATTAGTGCCTAAAAACCATGTGTGTGGGTCATTCAAACGCGTTTTGGTAATATTCAATACAGGTATAGCCACTCGACCACCTGTTCCTGCTCCACGATTAGACTGTTTTAAGTCAGGTTTACCTGGCTTTTCTATGCGTTGTAATTGTCCCAATGCATTTGGTAAACCCACTTCAGGAAATAGATTACTGATATTACGACCGCCACCTTCAAAAACACGAAATACATCAGCAGGCTTAACAGTTTCCCATGCTGGCAATGGATTAAGTGCAGGCAATATGCCGCGATCCATCATGTCTTGAGTCGGTGTTATTGGCGCTAGTAGTTTTGCTCCATCACCTTCTCGTGTATAAGCTTCACCAAGTATGTATTGTTTAAATGGAAGTATACCGTTATTGTATGAGGCTCCACCCCAAAGCATTGCTGTAGTTGACATAATTGACGATTCGGCAGCTTGTATGGTGGCTAAATGGCAGGCTCCACATGCTTCACGTGCGATACGATAATCAGATGGATTGACAAAACGAATAAATTCAGGACTTTCCTTGTTCAATAAGGTGTAAGTTCTTTTTGGGTTAGCACTGCTTGGAAAATGCCATTTATCTGGAAATAAAGGCAGAACGTGTGCTTTTTCAAGTGTATGTAAATACTCTTCATCGCCTTTGTGCAATCCAGATGCCACATGAATATCCGCATTACCACCATGGCAATCCGTACAACCGAGTTTTATGGCTGGTGTTTCATGCATAGTTAATTCATCTGTATTGGTGTGACAACTGATACAGCCTTCACTTTTAGCCTTCATATCCGCTTTGGTTTGGGTTTTTGGTGCTGGCGGATACACAGGGTATTCTCGCTCTACTTTATGAGCGCTATCTGATGCAATTGCACTGTTTAATGCAAATAGTATTCCAACTGTTGTTAATATTTTTTTCATGTCCTTTTTCCCCTAGTACGTTAGAATAACATTAAATAATAATGAATCAACATCACCTTGACCAAATAGTTGTTCAAAGCCTTTGCCTGTAAATAATCGTGCATACGATAATCTCATAACAATATTCTGTGAATTTAATGGTCGCCATATAAAAGCGGCTGATAAATCCAACCCAATTTCTTTGTCAATATTGGCTTGTTGACGAGCCACTTCTAATACTTCGGTTGTAGCAAATTCAAGATAGTTAGCATTCATGGAAAAACTTAACTCAGGCAAGAGCTCCAAATCCATTCCAACGCCTAACAAGCCAATTCCTGGGTTGGTGAAATTGGATTGTCCGTGTTCTTTGGATGAACGCAATGAATTCAAAATTCCATTACGTGCAGAAAGAGCTACTTTTCCACCACCAATAAGTGGGTTGGCCTGGCGGATCCAATAACTGGTATCAGCTCCTGCAAATTGTGGGTTTTCAAAAATAGCATCGTAACCATTTGACTTATTGTCATAAGGGTCATCATCTCCACTTCCATACAAGAAAGAAGCACTTATACGAATCCAATCAAAGTCAACAGATGCCTCTGCCGCTAAGAAATAAGCGCGAATATCTGATTTGGTATCAGTAAATGTCCCATGTGATTCATCACCATAGGCATAATAGGCTGATGTCGTTAAGTTCAATCGTCCGAAGTGTCCATCACCGTTGTAACCAAGATAAGTGACATCATATTGACGAGGTCTTTCTGTTCCTAGTGATACTGGACGTGCAATAAAACCGTTGTTATCATAGAAAATATCATCTTCACGGTTACGGTTATAAATTAAACTGAATTGTGAAAAGAAACCAAGACGCGGTTTGTCTTGTAAATAAATGTTTGCAATAAACAAATCATCATTACGTAAATCTTCACCCAAATCATTCAAGCCACTGTTCGTATCTTTTTCAAAACGCCTAAATAAGGCAAGATTATACTGTAATTTGTTATTGTTTCTTGTCCCAAATAAACGAACACCAAATGGTGAATCTTGGAATAAGAAGCCTCTAAAGTCACTGGAAAAAGGCTGAATGCCAAAACGAATACTATCAAAATCATAATTAGAAGATACATCACGTAAATGTTTATCAATAAATAAGGCTTGAATACCTACGTGGTTATCTGTGCGAGTAGTGCCCTGTTCAGGATCAACATTTAACCCTAATATTTCATCAATTCGGGTATGGTTATAATTAAAAACTGGAATAAAACGGTATTCGTATTCGGGTGGTTTAAATGTTGTATCACCTTTGTAATAAACAAATTCGAGGGCTAAGTTTTCATTGATTAAACTTTGATTGTACCCGCCAAATTGATCAATTTGACCCGCATTATTTGAACTTTGTCCCCCAACCGGAGTTGCTGCATCGCGTTTTTCGTACACAGTATCGGAAATCATCCCTAAATTAAAAAACCAATCTTCACCATGAACAGGTCTATCGGCTTTTAAGACATTGCGATTATAAGGATCATACCAACGTTCTTTATAACCCAGCGCTTCAACAATTCGCCACCTATCAGGGACTGGGATTTTAGCTTGAAACTGATCTGAATTTGGGCGTGGAACGGGTGAGAATGTACGAGGAACATAAACCTTAGGCTCAATTTTTTCTTCAATGACAACAACTTCTGCTTCTCCCGTTGCTTGATTGACTTGCACTTGTTTTGTGTTGCAATCACGGTTTGCAGCCCCTGCTCGTCTTCTTTTGCGTTTACCTTTTTGTTTGGCTTGATCTTGGCTGCAATCAATTTCATTAGTTTGTGCTTTGACCGAAGTATTAAATAGTGTCGTCGAAATAAATAATGTTAATGAAAACACAAAAGACGTTATTATATTTTTCATATTATTCCCCTATTTCCCGCGACAAACATTTTGTGCTGATGAACCATTAAACGGTGAAAACGGGCATTGCACAAATCGGAGCCTCGTTCCTTTTGGAGTTAAATTATCTGCTCGTTTACCTTTAGGTGCGTTATTGATACTATTCGATAATTGAATTGATGCGTTATGAACACCTAAAAAGGCAATCATATCATCTTGATCGACACCATCTCCTGAAACACCAATTCCACCAATGAGTTGATCTCCACGATAAATTGGCACACTTCCTGGAAAAATTTGAATACCATTAGCCAATCGTGCAGAAGTAGTTGATGTACAGACATTATCACTGTCTGTGCCAATGCCTGCTGCCGCAAAAAGTACGTGTTGAATGACTTTATTCATCACTAAGTCAAGTTGTAACCCAGTTGATAAAAAACTCCATTCGTTATTTCTAAATGATTTACTCAAAGGACCGTGTTCATTTGCCTCTATACCATCTGCATAAAATGGACGGGATAAATTTCCACCTGCTCTATCTGAAAAGGCA
>JALWML010000158.1 GCA_027083915.1 Lysobacterales bacterium
TAAAAATTGTGCGTATTGATTTATTATGGTTGCTAGTTGTTCGGCTAGTTCTCGTGTTGGAGTCAAAATCAAGGTGCGGGGATGTCCTGACTTAGTTTTACGTGGCATATCCAACATGCGTTGTAAAATGGGTAAGGCAAATGCTGCCGTTTTTCCTGTGCCAGTTTGTGCATTGACTAATAAGTCTCGCCCTTTTCTGACAAGTGCTATTGACTTTTCTTGAACAGGCGTCATGTTTTTATAACCACAAGTATCAATAGCTTGTTGAATCTGTGGAGCAAAACCAATGGAGTTAAATTTCATGTTTAAATTCTCTTGAGATTAACAGCCACTAAATAGACTGTGAAAACAACTTTTTTGTCTTGGTATTATAGGGTTTTGCCAGTCGCTCTTAAATTTATTTATAATTTTTATCCATGAATTTGCTAAATGAGTCTCTTTTTAAGTATTATGAATACTTTTTTAACGCAGAAGACCATGAAAATATTTATTGTTATCCTAACTTTGTTTTTTACATTCTCAGTACATTGTGAAAGTTATCGTGAATTAAGCTTCGAAAAACTCAATCAAGCAGCACAAGCTGACGATGAAGTGGCAATGAGCGTGTTAGCCGAAAGTTATGAAAATGGTATAGGTGTTACAAAAGATTTGCAGCGTGCTTTAAAATGGTACAAAAAATCTGCAGAGCTTAACTATGCACCAGCTCAATATAATTTAGCGGTTCTTTTAAGTTCAGATAGAAGTCTCAATCAAGATTTGCCTCAGGCTTTTTTCTGGGCAGAAAAAGCTGCCGAACAAAACAATGCAAATGCTCAATTTTTACTGGCTAGTTTTTTTGAACAAGGTAAAGGAACATTTAAAAGTAAAGACAAAGCTCGTTTATGGTACCAACGTTCAGCTTTGCAAGACCATTCACAAGCACAGTTTAATTTAGCCTTGATGTTGTTAAAAGGAGAAGGTGGAAATGTGGATACAGCAAAGGGCATTAAATGGTTACAAAGCGCAGCCCAATTGAATAATAATCAAGCGAAAAAATTACTGAAAAAAATTAACAAAATAAAAGATCATCAGTAAAAAGGAGGTTCTCCCTCTGGTTGAATGCTAAACCGCTTATAAGTCCACTGATATTGTTCTGGCGCTTTATCAACAATTGTTTGTATTTTTTTATTCAGATAGGCAACAGATTCATTGCTTTGTTGATAGATAGTGTCATTGCTTTTTTCAAAAGTAACATCAAAGCCATTTTCAGTTCGTAAAGCATAAGCAAAAAAAACAGGGGCCTTTGTTTTAGCTGCCAATCGAGAGAACAGTGTCATTGTATATGTAGGGATGCCATAAAAATCAGCAAACTCTCCTTGTCCTGATTTGGGTCGTTGATCAGGTAAAATAGCGATAAATCCCTTGTTTTTTAGGTGAGTCATTATTTTACGTACGCCTTTAAGATTCGCTTCTATTTGAAGTGCCTTGGATTTGCCGCGGTATTTAACTAATAAATCTTCAACTTTTTTATCTGAAGGTGGTTTATATAAAAAAGCAAATTTATCAAACTGAGCTAAAACTAAGTTTAATACTTCCCAGTTACCCATGTGAGGGGCAGCCAATAACAGTCCTTTACCTTCACCCAGTGCTTGCTGAAAATCTTCCATCCCATAAATATTGCCAACAACACTTTCTACTTTTGTTTGCTTTTTCCACAAACATCCTAACTCAAAAAAGTTCATCAGAGCGGCATTTATACTTTTTTTTGCACGAATTATTTGTGCTTCTGATGAAAGGTGTGGGTAACACTTTTTAATGTTGGTCATGGTAATGTGTTTATTCTTTTTTGAAAGCTTCCAAATCAGAGCGCCAAAAAAACGAGCTAATGCACGACTTCTTGATAGTGATAAACGCTGTGTAAGCTTTAGAATAAAATTAAATATTAATGCTTTCAAATGACTAATTGGTGAAGAAGAGATTTAATAGTATAGGTAGTCGTTGATTAATTAAAGTTGAAAAGCTTAATTTCAAAAAAAAACCGCCAGTAAACTGGCGGTTTAAAAATTTGGTCTTCCTAACCATATCCTTTTCCCCGAAATACAAGTCCTTTTGTCAAATTACTGCCTTCCTACGCGGTAAATTTGGTGTCTTTAACTTAAATATCCATTAATCCTTGTTCGACACAACAAATCATATCCTGTGATTTGTTTCCTTAATATGACCATTATCCAATTTTTGTAAAAAAATAATAGTGGCAAATTGCTCTTTGTTTGTAGGAAATTTCCTACAAAGAGTAGGAACACCAAAAAATAGGGTCAATCATTATTTGTGTGAGAGATAATCAAACCCAATTTTTACTTTTAGAGACCTTTTTATTAGCAGCAAAACCACTAGAAATTAAGAACCATTTTGGTGTTCCTAATTATATAGTGTCAAAAATGAAGCAATTCTCCCACTTGTTGAGATTTTTTTTTATAATGAATGTTTTACTCAGTCAAAAATCTGTATGAAAGCATTGATACAAAGAGTTTCTCAAGCACAGGTGAAAGTCAACAATCAGGCAGTTGGCACTATATCTACGGGCATATTAGCATTTATCGGTGTTGAGAAAAATGATTCGGAAGAAAATGCGGATAGACTTTTGCAAAAAATTGTTAACTATCGAATATTTTCTGATGCTCAAGGAAAAATGAATCTCTCATTACTTGACACTCAATCTGAACTGCTTCTTGTTTCACAATTTACCTTAGTGGCAAATACCCATAAAGGCTTGAGACCAAGCTTTTCGAGTGCAGGTAATCCAGAGTTAAGTGAAAACTTATACAATTATATAATAGAGCAAGCCAAACAACTTGGCATTAAAGTGCAAACAGGAATCTTTGCTGCGGATATGAAAGTTTCATTAATCAATGATGGTCCTGTCACTTTTAATCTACAAGCCTAATAAAACTAAATACATATGTCAAAAACTTACACAATTGCAACAGGCAACGAGCACACCAGTAAAGCAGCTGCGCAAATATTAGATGAAGGTGGTAATGCTTATGATGCCATATTGGCAGCTTTATTTATGTCTTTTGTTAGTGAGCCTTTGTTATCATCGCCAGGTGGTGGAGGTTATTTGTTAGCTCAACCCAACAAAGACAAAGCACAGATTTTTGACTTCTTTGCGCAAACGCCCTATAGCAAAGATGTGGTAGAAAAAGATTTTTATCCTATTATTGGCAACTTTGGTGCAACACAACAAGAGTTTCATATTGGTATGTCTTCGGTTGCGACTCCTGGGATTCCTGCTGGGATCTTTGCCATCCATAATCAATTAGGCACAATGGACTTAAAGCAGATAGCTGCACCCGCCATAAAAAAAGCACGAGAGGGTATTAAGGTGAATACAATTGGTGCTGAAGTCATAAAAATACTTACGCCCATTCTAAAAAGCTCTTGCCATGCTAAGGCAATCTTTTCTACACCACAAAAAAATCTATTGAAAGAAGGTGATATTCAAAGCAATAAATATTTAGCAACATTTTTAGAAAACCTTGCAAGCAATCCAATGGACTGGTTTTATTTTGATACTCCGGCTCAAAATATTGTAAATGACATGAAATATAATAATGGTTTATTAACCGTGCAAGATTTTGAAAACTACCAAGTTATAGTTCGTGAACCACTGTCTCTTGAGTTGAACAATTGGAAAATACTAACAAACTCACACCCTACCAGTGGGGGAAAACTCATAACAGAGCAAATAAGACATGCCCTTAAATCATCGGCTAGAAGTGATGAACAAAAAATTATTGAAGCTATGATCAATGCAGATAAATTTAAAAACAATGAAGCTTATGAAAGTTCAAAAGGCACCACGCACATGAGTGTGATTGATGCCGATAACAATGTGGCAAGTATGACGGTATCCAATGGTGAAGGCAGTGGTTATGTTGTGCCCAATAGTGGTTTTATGCTCAATAACTTTTTAGGAGAAGAAGATATAAATACCAATGGCTTCTTTAATTTTGCTGAAAATTCTCGCATGGCATCAATGATGTCACCTACCATTATATCCAAAGCAAATGATAGAATTGCCTTAGGAACAGGTGGATCAAATCGAATAAAAACGGCTTTATTTCAAGTCATTTGGCATATCATTGTCAATGACTTTACTTTAGATCAAGCAATTAATGCTCCACGATTCCATTATGAAAAAGGTGTTTTAGATATGGAGCATGGGATAAACAAAGAGGGTGTTGTTTCTTTAAATTTAGCCTTTGAGGATACCGTTTCATGGTTACATCGCAGTCTATATTTTGGTGGTGTTAATGCTGTGCAAAATGGAGCAAAAAATTTAGCCATAGGTGATAGTCGCCGTAATGGATTTGGAATAGTCAAAAGTCATTGCTGAAAATAACCGTCTTCATCTAAATGTGGATAGGGTTCATTTTTTTCGCGATACATGCGTGCAATTCGTGGATAGCTCCACTCAAATAAGAGTTTCTCATAGCGTTCATCAGGCATGGTGCGTTTATTGTACATTCCTGCTGCTAAGCGTTGTTGTTGAGCTTCAAACAGTATCACCGCACAAGCAACCGAGACATTGAGTGAGGCAATCATTCCATTCATTGGTACGATGATATGTTTATCGACTATGCCAGCTGTTTCCTCACTTATGCCTTTTAGTTCAGTGCCCATCACTATTGCGGTTGGAACGGTGTAATCAATTTCTCGGTAATCTATGGCTTCATCAGAAAAATGAGCTGCCAATAATTGGAAGCCTTTGTTGCGGTATTTCGTTGCCACAGTTGAAAAATTGTCGTATTTATGCGCTTCAACCCATTTTTGTGATCCTTTAGCGTAATAATTTAATTGTCGGTAACCTTCTGTTACAGGAATGTATTGAACGTCCTGAATTCCAACAGCATCACAAGTTCTGACAATGGCATTAAAGTTATGGGGTTTATGAATATTATCCATAATTACGGTTAAATCCATTTGTCTATTGTGCAGTACTTGTTTAATTTTATTGTATCTTTCAGGTGTCATCGCATGTATTCTTGAATTAAATTTGTATTTTTTAGTTAATTTCTTGCTTTAAGAATATTCTCTATGTTATTGTTATTCCAAGTTAAAAATGCCCTTTGATAATAATAATAAAATATTACCTCAATTTGAAGCCGAACATTCAGGTGTTCGGCTTTTTTTATTCCCTAACTATGTTCGTTTTACATTAACTCAGAAATTGCATTGTATCATAGTGTTCTATTCTTGATTTTGAGAAAAATAGAGTCTTTTTACAAATGATTTTAAAAATTGTGTTGACATCATATTAAACTTCACTAATATAAGAAGTATGAATATGAATTTAACAGTTATCCGCCATCATCACCGCCACTTTCAATTGGACGGTGCTTGGTGATATGCGTTAAATAAAACATTTAAACAAATTACAAAAGCCCCGTTAGATTAACATCAGCGGGGCTTTTTTTATCCCGAAAAACACAGAGAAAAGACATGAATAAAAACATAAAAATAAAAATGGCAATACCAAAGGGTAAACTGCAAGTCGAGATTGTAAAGCTACTCGAAGAAGTTGGCTTGTCTTTTAAAAGTAACGAGCGTAACTACCGACCCGTTTGTTCGGATTCACGTTTTGAGATTAAGTTATTGAAATCTCAAAACATTCCAAAATTGGTTGAACTGGAGCAACACGATATTGGCTTTGCTGGGTTGGATTGGATTGCAGAGCAAAAAGCCGAGGTCAAAGTATTGAAATCTTTGGGGTTTAACCCAGTAGAAATTGTGGCCTGTATTCCGGATGATTGGGATTATGCCGATTTGAAAAAACGTAAAATCATTGTTGCCACCGAATACAAAACCTTAAGCGATAAATTTTTAAGTGAAAATGGGTTTGACTACCAATTAATTCGTTCCTACGGTGCTACCGAAGTGTTTCCACCTGAGGATGCCGATATGATAATTGACAACACCAGCACAGGCACAACCATTTTAGCCAATCACTTAAAAATTGTTGATACGGTTTACACCAGCAACACCCAATTTTTTGCCAACCAAGCCTGTCTCGATAATCCTGAGAAAAAGGCCATCATTGATGACATGTTGGTGTTAATGAATGGTGTGTTAAATGGACGTAAACGAGTCTTACTAGAAATGAACTGCGATGAAGCTAATATTGAAAAAGTAGTAAATTTATTACCCGCCATGCGCGCACCAACAGTGGCTAAACTATATAATAGCAAGGATTATGCCGTGCGAGCAGCGG
>JALWML010000159.1 GCA_027083915.1 Lysobacterales bacterium
CTTTAGTAAAGGGTCTTCTAAATTATTATGCAAAGCTATTTTATTGGCTAATTGCAACTTCAAACATTGGCTGAATTGCTCATTGAGCTTAGATAAAACCACTCGAAAACTTAAAAGTTGTCTGCCATTTTGTTTTTGTAAATGGGCAAAATACCATGAAGTTAGGGTTGCTGTTTTATTGGTTGGAATTGATGTGGCTAATGGCCAAATACTACTGGCGTGGCATTGGTTTTTATATAAATATTCTAAACCTTTGCCAATTCCGTGTTCTTCATTGATGATATGAGTAAATGGAATAAAGACATTATTGCCAGTACATGAAAAATAGTGCAAATAATCATCATAGGCTTTTAAGCCTTTTTTATAGGAAATATTTTTTATTTCTTTATTGATGATGCAGATGGCTGTGCCTAGATTGGTTTTATTTTTAAACTGATTATTAAAATCTTTAATGTTCACATTAATGTAAAAGCAGTTTGATTGCGAAGTGCCTAATAAGATGACATCTTGGAAAGAGACACTGATACCTATTACTTCTTTATTTTTGATGAATTTTTTCTCAATTCTACCTTCGATAGAAGATTTTTGTGAGTCGAGTGTTTCATAAAGAGAAGTTGGCTTTAAAAAAGGTAACATTTTAGCAGAGGCGAAAAGTGGCAGGTATTTCTCTTTTTGTTTTCTGCTCGCAAAATGGTGAATAAAACTTGTTAAAGAATCTAAATTTAGAATACCAATAATTGCCGAAATTATTGGGTTAACCTTACCAATATTAGTTAAGGTTTGTGATATTTCGACACTTGAAAAACCCTTCCCATTATAACATTTATTGATTAATAAGGCCGTTGCACCCAAGGCTGAAAGTTTATTTATCTTAGTGAAATTATTTATTTTGGAATCTAAAATTATTTTATAGAATTCAGCTTCTTGAGGACTACTCTTTTTCGTTTCCGCACTGTATTTTAGTTTAATGAATTGTGGTTTTCCTTGGAAAATTGAGCGTTCAAATTCGGAGGCAAACCAACCATTGTCAATTCTCTTGAAATTTTGCCAATTTGAATTAGCTTTTCGCAATGTGTGAAAGATGGGTTTGGTTATAAGTTGCAACCGCAGTTTTTTTATTGTTAAGATTAAAAAAATACAAATTGTAGGGATTATTAGAAATATGAATTGGCTTTCTGAAATTAGTGAGAAAAACCTAAATACTAGAATCAAACCCACAAAGATAAGTGAATAATGCCATAGCTTAATAAAATAGAAGCTTGAAAGCAGAGTTAATAGAGCCAGAGATAAAAATAACAAAGTCATGATTAAGCTATTTTGACTGAGTTAAGGAGGCTAAGGCAAAATCTATTAATTCATTACAGCACAGGTTAAAATAGTCCGAGTCGCTTAAGTCAGATGTTTTGGTTGATGCACCAAAATCTGCCATAACATAAATAAGAGCACCCATGATAAAGTGAAAGCGCCAAAAGACTGTGCTTTGGCTGAGGTGAGGGCTAGCTCTTTGAATTGATTGTGCGAATCTTTTTATGATATCTGCATATCTTTTGCTCAATAAGCTGTGTAAAAATTCGCTTTTTTCTGCATAAGCACGAGCCAAAACCAACATGAAACGTTTGCCACCCTGGTGGTTATCATTACTCATGGTGAGAGCAGGGGCAATAAAGGCTTTTAAAATGTGTTTTAAATTGCAAGGTTTTGTGCTGCCACATTCCAATTCATCTAAAAGATTAACGCGTAATTCAAAAAGCGTATCAAGTCGTCGTTCTAACATCATTTCGATTAGCTTATCTTTATTGCCAAAATGGTAATTTACAGCGGCTAAATTTGTCTTAGCATGGGTGCTAATAGTGCGCAAAGAAATGCCAGAAAAACCTTTTTCAGAGATGAGTTTTTCTGTTGTGTTAAGTATTCTTTCTTTGGTTGATAAGACTGTCATTTTTTAAGTGTTTGTTATAATAGTTTGTCCATTTTATATGATTGAATTTTCTATTACAATTCAAACGTTCGTATGAGAGGAGAAAAAACTATTGGAAAAGTAAATCTAATGAATGAATATTGTGTAAAACCATGTATAATCGCGCTTTTTAGGTTTAATCTAATGAAATTTTAACGTTTTGATTCAAATTAAATCAATGGTAAGTTAAAATATTAGGTTAAATATTTTGTGTAACATTAAGAAAATAAAAGAATATTTTCTTAAATATTAAGTGGAGTTAAAATAATTATGGCAGTTGAACAAACATTGTCAATCATAAAACCAGATGCTGTAGCAAAAAATGTTATTGGCCAAATTTATCAAAGATTTGAGGATGCTGGTCTAAAAATCATTGCATCAAAAATGAAGCATTTAAGTCAGCAAGAAGCTGAAGGATTCTATGCGGTTCATAAGGATCGTCCTTTTTTTGCAGACCTTGTCACATTTATGACCTCAGGCCCTGTTATGATACAAGCTTTGCAAGGTGAAAATGCTATTGCAAAAAATCGTGAATTGATGGGTGCTACAAATCCAAGCGATGCAGAACCTGGTACAATTCGAGCCGATTTTGCTGAAAGTATTGATGCCAATGCTGTTCATGGATCTGATGCTCCAGAAACTGCAGCAGTTGAAATCGCCTATTTCTTTGCTAGCATAGAAGTTAATCCTAGGTAATCAATTAAAAAATATGTCAGAAGAAAAAATCAATCTTCTCGGCTTGGATCGAGTTGCACTGGAAAAATTATTTGCCAAAATTGGTGAAAAAAAATACCGTGCAACTCAGTTTATGAAAGGACTCTATCACCATTACGAATCCAATTTTGATAATTACACAAATTTCAGTAAGCCTTTGCGTTCCAAAATGCAAATGTTTTCAACGCTTGAAGTACCACATGTTGTTAGCGAAAAAATTTCAAAAGACGGTACAATCAAATGGCTAATGCAAATGAACGAAGGCAATGCCATTGAAACAGTTTATATTCCAGAAAATAACAGAGGAACATTATGCATATCTTCACAAGTTGGATGTTCTTTGAATTGTACTTTTTGCGCAACTGGTGCTCAAGGATTTAATCGTCATTTAACAACAGCCGAAATAATCGGACAAGTGTGGATTGCCGCTAAACGGTTAGGGCAGTCGACAAAAAATAGAAAACTTACCAATGTTGTTTTGATGGGAATGGGTGAGCCTTTGGCTAATTATTCTCGTGTGCTTCCTGCTTTACGTATCATGTTAGATGATTTTGGCTTTGGTTTGGCTTCTCGTCGAGTAACTGTAAGCACTTCTGGAATGGTTCCTTACATCTATAAACTTAATGAGGATATTGAAGTGTCTTTAGCTGTTTCATTGCATGCACCCATTGATGAATTGCGTAATGAAATAATGCCTATTAATAAAAAATACAATATTGCCACGCTGTTAAAAGCCTGTGAAGACTTTGTCAAAGGAAAAAGAAAAGCTAAAATAACATTTGAGTATACGCTGATTAGAGGGGTCAATGATAAGCCTGAACATGCGCGAGCATTAGTTAAGTTACTCAAAAATGTCCCGTGCAAAATTAACCTTATTCCATTTAATCCTTTTCCAGGGAATAGTTTTAAACGTTCATTGCCAGAATCAATAGAATTATTTCAAAATATCTGTGAAAAAAGTCGCATTGTCACTACCGTGAGAAAGGTAAGGGGAGATGATATTGATGCTGCTTGTGGTCAACTTGCTGGGGAGTTCCATGATCGGACTCGTCGCTCCAATAAAATTCAACTAAAGGTTTCTTAAAAATCATGATACATAAAAGCATAATTCTTTCTATCCTTATCTTATTAGTTAGTTCTTGTGCTTCAAATGGCGGCTCTAAAAAAACAAATAATCGCACAGAATCAATCAAAGAAGCGGCTAATAATTCGGCAGAAAAAATAAATGTCGATTTGGGTGTTGGTTATCTTAAAAGAGGAAGGGATGGGGATATTGATATCGCCATTAAAAAGTTTAAGAAAGCAATCAAAATTAACCCAACCTATGCATTGGCTCACTCCATGTTGGCAACAGTCTATGATAGAAAGGGGTTGTTTGATAGTGCAGAAATTCATTATAAAAAATCCATCAAATATAACAATGGCAATCCCAATATAGTTAATAACTATGCTAACTTTCTATGCCAAAGAGGCTCTTATGATAAAGCCATTGAAAAGTACAAACAAGTCATAGAAAATCCCAAATACTCAACACCAGCCTCAGCTTATGAAAATGCTGGAGTGTGTGCCATGAAAGCTAATGAATATGAAGATGCTGAAAAATACTTTAGAGAATCCTTAAATATTAATACTGAATCAGCTAATTCACTTTACTATTTACTTACTATTTACCTTAAAAAAGGTGAATATATGAAAGCGCGAGCATTTTTACAGAGGCTTGAGCAAGTGGTGCAACCTTCAGCTGAAATTTTGGCAGCAGGTTATCAGATTGAAAAAGGATTAAATCATACAAAACTTGCTAACAACTATTTGACCAAATTGAAGAACAGATTTCCCCAATCTGAGTCCCTAAAACAAATCCAAGAGAATTAAAATGAGTTCTAATGAAAACAATAATAATAACTTAAAAACATTGCGAATTGATAAAGGATTGTATATCGAAGAAATAGCTGAAGAATTAAAGCTATCAACTGATGTAATAAAAAAATTAGAAAGTAGTCAATTTTCAGAATTAGGTGCTTTTCCCTATATACGAGGTTATCTCAATAATTATGCAAAATTATTGGGTATTGATGCCCAACCATATATCGATTTGGTACCAAAATCTGAAATAAACATCCCTTTAGTTAATACTAGCCATAGTATGGCAAAAGGAATTAAATTAAAGCGTCGTTCAAAAAGCGTAGTCAGTTATGCTTTAGGTACTTCAATACTGCTTGCTGTGTGTATTAGCGGTTGGTTTGTATTGAAAAATTACATGAAAAGTGCAAGACCCGCTCAAACCATTGAAATAGTTGAGACAGATAGCTTAGAAATTAGCCCTCAAAAAAATAGTGGGTTGGTTGAAGAATCAAAAAATAAAGAAAAAGATGATAATTATCATTACTCATCATTAATTCCAAGCTTGGATAAGTCGACAAATTCAGAAGCTTCTGAAGATATTCAGCAGCAGGCACCTCAAGATATTTTAGCCAATGAGTCAGATTTAGCTCTGCCTGAAAAAATTGAACAGCCAGTTCAGCAAGTCCCTGAGAGTAAATACATCATTTCAATAACAGCAGATCAAACAAGTTGGGTTAAAGTTGAAGAAGTAGATGGAAAAAAATTACATAATGATTTATTGCAACCTGGCACAATTGTATTGAAGTCTCAAAAGCCTGTTCATTTTAGAATTGGCAATAAAAGTAAGGTAAAAGTAGAAATAAATGGTGAAGCTATTAATTTGAAAGATTTTTCAAAAAAGAACATAGCTGATTTCAACTGGCCAGTTGAGGGTTAGTATTTATCTCAACTCATGTTCATTCTTTGATTGAATTATATTTGTTTTGATTTAAAATAAAAACTCTATAATATTAGAGTTTAGAATTGAATAAGAAAATATCACGATTAAGGGGAATGTATGATGTTTTGCCAAGTGAGAGTTGGATTTGGCAACGGGTTGAGCGTATCGCAGAAGAAACATTTCAATCGTATTCTTACCAACAAATAAGGTTTCCTATTGTTGAAAAAACGCAACTGTTTCATACCACAATTGGTGAAGCAACCGATGTGGTGGAAAAAGAAATGTTTTCTTTTAACAGTCGTTCTGGCAATTCAATAAGCCTAAGACCAGAGGGTACTGCAGGTTGTGTTAGGGCAGTTATACAAAATGACTTATGCAATCGAGGCTTGACTCAAAAACTCTGGTACATCGGGCCCATGTTCCGCTATGAAAGACCACAGAAAGGCAGAAATCGCCAATTCACTCAAATTGGAGCCGAATATTTTAATGTCGAATCGGCACACGCAGATGCCGAACTTATTTTAATGACAGCTCGATTGTGGAAAAACCTCAGTTTACCAAATATAAAACTAGAAATTAACTCGTTGGGAACGAGTGAATCCCGAAAAGCCTACCGTGAAGTGCTTATTAGTTATTTCCAACAATATGCAGAATTATTGGATGAAGATGCGCAAAGGCGTTTGTTAACTAATCCTCTTAGAATTTTAGACTCTAAAAACCCTAAAATGAAGACCATTATCGATAATGCCCCAATATTGAGTGATTATTTAGATGATGAGTCCAAAGAACATTTTGAA
>JALWML010000160.1 GCA_027083915.1 Lysobacterales bacterium
GTTAGGATTTGCCACTAATTTATATTCTCCTTCTGGCAAAAATACTGGATTAATTTGTCCATTATCAGAGTTGATAGTCACTCCATTTTGTAAAATAATTCCATCTTTAATAAGATGTGCAACAATTTGAACTGGTTGTGTTTCATTAAATATATTTACAACCCCGCTACCAGACAAAGTCCCGCGACTAATCATTTGAATATCTATATTAGTTAAATTGTCATCTTGATTTATTGTAATTGGGTTAATGGCGAGATTAGAACAATCATTTTCTTCACAGGCAATATTACCAAAGTATGTTTTACTCACAAATTCTGGATGATCCCAGCCGTTTTCAACATAGATATAAACATCTTCAGGAACCAGACCTGAGATTGTGTATTCTCCATTTGAATTTGTCCGAGTACTGCCTAATGTCCAATTTTGAGTTAAAGAATTTATTACTATAACAGCTCTACCTGCAACAGGGTTGTTGAAACTATCTGTTATTCGACCTGACAAGGTCGCCAATGGAGTCAATGCAAAATCTATATCCAATGAAGAATTTAACTGAGGGATTATTAATTCTCCTTGCGAGACATCACAATCAATCTCTAAACAACTTAAATTATTATATATTTGAGAATAAAATCCTTCTTTAGTAAATTTAAGATACTTAGTTTCCAAATCATTGAAGTAATAACTGTGCGATGGGGAATTATCGATATAATAATGACTTACAGCCATTAAACTCTCATTGTACAATGTCGAAAAAACACCACTTACGTTACTTGTAATATTAAGATGAAATTTCTCATCTATATTCATAGTTAAAGTTTGTTCACTATTGGGTGCTACATGGACAACCACACCGGATGTTGCATCACAATTACTAAAACAATTTCCTCCTCCATATACCTTATCAACAAAACCTGAATAACTATCAAAAATAAAGTAATAGTCACCTTCATTTAAAAATTTACCTCCCGTATAAAACTGCCCCAGCCTTTGTCCTGCTAAGTTGTAATAGGATATATTATAATTACCTTGCAAGGCATTAGCAGAGTTTGATTGTAAATCGAATAAAACCCAGCCTTTTTTACTCAACTCAAAATCAATATTAGTCGCATTGACTCCTGTAGAAATAAATACAGGCGTATAAACCTCTCCCTGACAATCCCCATCATCACAAGTCACATTGTTATAAGTTTCTGGAATATATAGACTTCCTCCAGATACATAGACTTGATACTCACCATCATCTAGACCTGTCTTATAATAAAATCCATCATTGTCAGTTTCGATATAAGAACGGTAATTATTGTTAGTTATATTTCTAAATGTCAGACTCATATAGGGTAACGGGTTACCTAACTCATCAACAACCTGACCTGAAATCGTTCCTTTTTCACTTAATTGAAAATCAATACCTGCAACATCGTTTAGATTTGCTATAGAAACAGCTGTTCCTTGTGCAAAATCACAACTAGTACTTGTAGAGCAACCCACATGATCATACAGCTGAGATTCATAGTAACCAGAACTTGCAACAACATAATAATTTGTATTCCCTAATTGCTCTGTTTCAAACTCACCAAGATTATTTGTATAAATAAGGCTATTATTCACTCTTTGTTCATTAGTTTGGTAATAAATATTTATACGGGCATTTGGCAAAAAATCACCATCCGTATTTGTAACAACACCTGACATTGTTGCTCCTTTATTCAAAGCAATATCGATACCAGTATCATCTATAATATTGTGTGAGACTATTGTTCCCGTTATTTCAGCACAGCTTCTATAATCCGAAGTGTAACAGTTAAATCCAACATATTTTTTTGCTAAATAATCTGAGTGGCTTGCACTAATTTGGTAATCCCCTTCCGGTAGTTTAAGTTCCCACTCACCTAAAGAATTTGTATATGTTTGACCAATAACAGAACCTGTTATCGTTAAAACTATTCTTGCATCAGAGATAAAATTTCCAAGTTCGGCATCAGTAACAACTCCTGAAAATTTTGCATACTCCTCTAATGCAAAATCAATTCCATTTAGGTTCTGAGACTGAACCACATGAACCTGAGTACCCGTGTTAAAATCACAAGAAGAATTTAGACATTGAACACCATTAAAGAGTTGCTTAAAATAACCACTCGTCGAGGCGGTAACATAATAATCGCCCTCACTAGGTACCGTTAACACATAATCCCCTTGGGAATTACTGTATGCGGCTGAAACACGGTTGCCAAATGAATTATATAGCTCAACTAGTGTGCTTCTTGATATAAGTGAACCATCTAAAGCACTCGTAATATGCCCAGATATAAGAGGTTTATTTACTAATGATATATCAACATTTTCTAGCACTTCATCAACTCCCAAATTGATAAGTGTTAAATCAGAAATTTGACAACCCTGACCTAAACCGCCTCCACATCCTATACTAGGGTATGCCGTATCAATATATGGAGAATTGCTCCAGACATCCACAAAAACGATATAACTACCACTAGTTAAATCAAGAAAAGTGTATCGCCCAACACTATCCGCACTAGTGCTTTGAATAAAATTCCCGCTAGCATCATAAAGGCGAACTGTTTGATTTGATACTGGCTCACCTGTCATCGCCGAAAACACAAAGCCTCGGATAATGCCATTCCCAGCACCAGAAAAGCTTTTTAATAAATTAGATTTTGGATACAAGATAGCATGCAAAGCAGAAAACAAAGAATCCATCAGTTCTGCTTGAGCTTTTACTTCGATAGGCTCTGCTTTTAGTTGTGCGAGACCAACGTAGCTTTCTTTTAGTGGCTGAAAGTAAATATCAGATATTTTTTCTCGACCCACTTCCTCAATTAATTGTTGTGCTTCTAAAACTTGCTGGTTTGCAGTGGTTAGAATTAGATTTTCAAGATTTTTATCTAATGCAGAAGCCTGATTAAAAAGAAGACTAAGTGTTAAAAGGAGTAACAGGTGTTTCATATTTTTTTCCTTGTGGTTATATTGCCATATTTGATTGACACAATATAACACAACAATCATGGCTAATAAATACTCACATTAGAAAAAACTATTTTTTACCTCTTCGTTTTTTTCGCGCTTTTATCTTTGCATCCCGTTTGGCTTCTGTTTCTATCGCCTCTCGTTTTTCTTTTTCAACTTCTTGTGGTAATTCCAAGAATAAACCACCGAGTTTGCCTGCGCGGTATTCATGAACGACAATACTTGATACTTTGTGCAAATCCAGCATATTTCGTGATTTTAAACAACCGCGTTTAGCACCAATCTGTTCTAAAATAGAATATTCATCCTCTGCTAGTTGCTCAATTTCAAAACGCTGTGACAAAACTTTTGGGTATTTTTTCCTTAAATAACCAATCAGATAAAAAGCAATATCCTCATGGCTCATTGCTGTTTCTTTAATGGCGCCGGTGATAGCCAAGCGCAACGCCCAATTCTCGTGTGCGATTCGTGGCCAAAGCATTCCTGGTGTGTCGAAAAAGGTTATATCATCGGTAATTTTTATCCGTTGTTGCCCTTTTGTAACTGCGGGTTCATTACCTGTTTTTGCTACGATTCGTTGGGCTAAGATATTGATGATTGTGGATTTTCCGACATTAGGAATCCCCATAATCATGGCTGTAATGATCTGGTGCTCGCCCTTATTTGGAATCATCTTACGAATTAAATCCAAAATCTGCATCACTTTGTCTGGCTGTTTGGTCGTTAAGGCAATGGTTTTAATGTTATCATTTTTTTCAAGGTGATTTTGCCATTGTTTGATAATGTTTTCATCTGCCAAATCAGCCTTGTTAAGCACCTTTATATTCGGCTTATGTGCCGCAAACTCCATCAGTAAAGGATTTTGGCTACTATACGGAATACGAGCATCCAAGATTTCTATCACAACATCTATTTCTGGCAAACGCTCTTTTATCTCTTTGCCTGCCTTGTGCATGTGACCAGGAAACCATTGTATAGTAGCCATAATAATCTCTTTTTAGTTTCTTGGGTTAAAGTCGAATTGTGCTGCTAAGTCTTGCCATTGTTTTTTGGCTCCCTCATTCTTGCTAGGAATAACAATCTTAATCACTGCATATAAATTGCCCGGGACTGCTGATGGAAAACCCTTGCCTTTTAGTCGCATTTTTTTACCATTTTGCATGTTAGCAGGTGTTTTTAAACTCATTTTACCTGTTGGCGTATCTACATGTACATTGGCTCCCAATGCAGCTTCCCAAGGAGCTAACAACAAATCAACATAAACATCTTTGCCTTTTAATTGGTATTTAGAATGTTTGTCTAATTCAATTTTAAGCAATAAGTCACCGTTTGGTCCGCCACCAGAACCTGGTTCACCTTTACCCTTCAAGCGAATACTTTTTCCTGGCTCTATGCCTTTAGGAATTTTGATATTCATGCGCTTTTGAGTTAAATAAACTTGTCCATTAGGACCTTGCTCAGGTTGTTGAACCACAAAAGTACGGTTCACACCTGAATATAAATCTTCTAAAGGAACAGTAATGGTTTGCTTGATATTCTTTCCTTTACGGGCAAAACTTTGTCCACCACTAAAGCCAGAGTGACCACCGCGTGTCGCACCACCAAAAACTGACTCAAAAAAGTCACTGAAATCAGCATTCCCACTAAATCCACTTGGACCTCCAGCTTGTCCACCAAATCCACCTTGTTGTCCTTGCTTCCAATTTGAACCCAGCTGATCATAGGCAGCACGATTTTCATCATTTTTGAGCACTTCATAGGCTTCATTGACTTCTTTGAACTTTTCTTCGGCATTACTGACCTTACTTACATCAGGATGGTACTTTCGTGCCAACCTTTTGTAGGCTTTTTTAATTTCTGCCTTGGTGGCTTTTTTATCGACACCAAGTATTTTATAATAATCTTTATACTCCATTGAATATTCTGTATTTTTTTGACTGTTTGTTAAATGGTGTTAATTTACCTTTTTTCAAGCGACATAAATAGCTATTTGTGTGCTAAATCCATTAATAATTTTACAAATGATAATGATTGTCAGTTGTAAGGTGTTAAAATACACGCAATTACTTATTGCAACGATTTATGATTTTTGACAAACAATACGATGTTATCGTCGTTGGTGGCGGACATGCAGGTACTGAGGCCGCACTGGCAGCTGCACGAATGGGTGCGCAAACCTTACTGCTTACACATAATATTGAAACCATCGGACAAATGAGCTGCAATCCAGCCATTGGCGGTATTGGCAAAGGCCATTTAGTCAAAGAAATTGATGCCATGGGCGGAATCATGGCGCAAGCCACTGACCATGCTGGCATTCAATGGCGCACGCTTAATTCACGCAAAGGTCCAGCCGTTCGTGCCACGCGTGCACAATGCGACCGCGTCTTGTATCGCAATTTCATTCGCCAAACGGTTGAAAATCAACCCAATTTACACATTTTTCAACAAGCCTGCGATGATTTGATTATCGAAGATGGCAAAGTCACGGCAGCTGTTACACAAATGGGTCTAATCCTTAAAGCCAAAACAATTGTATTAACTGTTGGTACATTTCTTGATGGCAAAATTCATATTGGCTTATCCAACCACCAAGGTGGACGCGCTGGTGACCCACCTGCTAAAACTTTAGCCGAAAAACTCCGTGCCCTGCCCTTTAAAGTCGATAGATTAAAGACAGGAACACCTGCACGCATTGACAGCAACTCGGTTGATTTTAGTGTCATGGAAGAGCAACCCGGTGATGAAAAAGTCCCTGTGTTTTCTTATCTTGGCTCATTGGATGATCACCCTGAACAGATTTCATGCTACATCACTCACACTAATTTACAAACACATGAATACATTAAAAGTGGCTTAGATCGTTCACCGATGTATACAGGTGTGATTGAAGGCTCTGGACCGCGTTATTGTCCTTCGATAGAAGACAAAATCATGCGTTTTGCCGATAAGGACTCGCACCAAATTTTTGTTGAACCTGAAGGCTTAAATACCACCGAACTTTATCCCAATGGCATATCAACCAGTTTACCTTTTGATATACAACTCAAATTTATTCGCTCCATCAAAGGATTTGAGAATGCCCATATCACTCGTCCTGGTTATGCCATTGAATACGATTATTTTGATCCTCGCGGTTTAAAGGATTCATTGGAAACCAAATACGTGGACAATTTATATTTTGCAGGTCAAATCAACGGCACAACCGGTTATGAAGAAGCAGGCGCACAAGGGCTTATTGCTGGCATGAATGCGGCATTAAA
>JALWML010000161.1 GCA_027083915.1 Lysobacterales bacterium
ATTTAAATCTAAAGATAAAAATGAAGTAATAATTAATATAGATACAGATAGTTTAAAGTCAAATAGTTTTGAGTATCAATTAGCTGTTATGTATAGCATAACAGTACAAGCATTAACCCCAAAAGACTTGATCGTGGATTATCCTCAATTTGTAAACCTGTATGAAACTACAGCGAATGTTATTGAAGAGTTAGTTCAAAAAGGAAAGATGAAAACAGAAGAAGATAAAACGTCTTTTTCACTTATGAAAATTTATAAAGCTGGTTTTCTAAAAGAAGTAATTTGGTTAAGTTATCATCAAGATTATTGGCAGAAGCCAAGTGATTTAAAAATTGATGAATTTAAACAATGGATTAAATCTCAGAATACAACAGAAGTATCATTAAGACCTCAAGGAGTTGAAGTGTTGATTAAAAGATAATATTTTGGCATCATTTATTTTCAGGTTCTATTTGTTTCTTGAGATTAAGTATGACACAATTCACTTTTAGTAATATTAACAACACCGAGTGATTATTAATGAAAAAAGTAGCTTTAGTGATGGGATCCAAATCCGATTGGGCAACCATGCAAAATTGCGCGCAATTGTTGGATGAGTTAGGTATTGAGTTTCATCAGCAAGTGGTTTCAGCACATCGCACTCCACAGTTGATGGTGGATTTTGCAGAGCAAGCACAAGATAATGGTTTTGAAATCATCATTGCCGCTGCTGGTGGGGCTGCACATTTACCTGGTATGATTGCTGCTTTAACACCAGTTCCTGTAGTTGGTGTACCAATAAAATCCAGCGTGTTGAGTGGTGTTGATTCTTTGTTGTCTATTGTGCAAATGCCAGCTGGTGTTCCTGTTGCGACCATGAGTATTGGTACGGCTGGTGCTAAAAATGCGGCTTTATATTGTGCTGCAATTCTTGCTACTCACGATGACAGCATTAAAGCAAAGCTTGCTTTATTTCGCGCACAACAAACTCAACAAGTTCTCGACAATCCAAATCCCGCAGGATAAATATATATGACTGAAAAAACTGTATTCCCAACAATCGGAATTCTTGGCGGTGGACAACTCGCACAAATGCTGGCTCTTGATGGTTACCCCTTAGGTTTTCGCTTTATTTTTTTTGACCCTACGGCTGATGCCTGTGCAGGGTTGGTTGGTGATTTAATGGTTGCGGACTATGGCAATGAAATCGCATTGGATGAATTTGCTAAGAAATGTGATTTTGTTACTTATGATTTTGAAAACGTTCCGGTGGAGGCTGCCGAATTTGTTGCCAAACGTTCTGCTATTTTTCCCCACCCAAAGGTTTTGGAAATTGCTCAAGATCGATTGAAAGAAAAACTTTTATTTAAGTCATTGGATATTCCCATTGCGGAATTTCACAGTGTTGATAGTTATTCTGAGTTGCTTTTTGCAGCAAAGAGTTGTGGGCATGATGGTTTTTTAAAGACAAGACGTTTAGGTTATGACGGTAAAGGACAACACAGAATTACAGAAAAAACTGACTTGAAAGAGTTGTGGGCTGAAATTGATGGTGGCAGTTTTGTATTGGAACATGCAGTTAATTTTATCCGTGAAATTTCAGTGATAGTAGTGCGTAATGTTCACGGTGAAACTCAGTTTTATCCCTTGTGTGAGAATAAACATAAAAATGGTATTTTGACCACGACTTTAGTACCTGCTAAACCTTCTCAAGTCAGTGCAACAGCCTATGAATATGCTCAAAAAATTGCTGACACATTAAGTTATGTCGGAGTATTAGTGATAGAAATGTTTGAAACACAAGATGGTTTGTATATCAATGAAATGGCTCCTCGAGTGCATAATTCAGGGCATTGGAGTATTGAGGGTGCAGTGACTTCTCAATTTGAAAATCATTTACGTGCAGGTATGGGCTTGTCTATTGGCTCAACGCAGATGAGTCTGGGGTATTCTGCTATGATTAATTGGATTGGAGAAATTCCTAAGATTGCTTTAAATACTAAAGAAAAGGGTATTTATTGGCATATTTATGGCAAACAAGAACGCAAAGGGCGTAAAGTGGGTCATTCGACTGTGGTGGCTGATAATGCTGAAGACCTGCATAAAAAAGTCGTTAAATTGGCAGAATTATTGCAAAAATAACGGTAAATCATGTCTCTAACAAGGATAAAACAATCTATTTGTTGCTATTGTTAGTTAACATCTTTACTATACTCCGTCAATTTCAATATGGAGAATAATAATAATAATGATAAGTAAAAAAGAAATTGTTTCAAACTGGTTGCCACGTTACACCGGTACTGCCCTCGAAGATTTTGGCGATGTTATCCTATTAACTAATTTTTCAGATTATGTTAATCGTTTTTGTGAGCAAACAGGTGCTAAAATCCAAGGCGAAGATCGTCCCATGAGTAATGCAACCCATGATGGTATTACCATAATTAATTTTGGTATGGGTTCTGCAAATGCTGCAACAATTATGGATTTACTCAGTGCTATAAAGCCTAAAGCTGTTTTGTTTTTAGGTAAATGTGGTGGTTTGAAGAAGAAAAATAACTTAGGAGATTTAATTTTACCACTTGCGGGTATTCGTGGAGAAGGAACTTCCAATGATTATTTACCACCTGAGGTTCCTGCATTACCTGCATTTAAACTACAAAGAGCTGTTTCTGCAACGATAATCAAGTTCAATTTGGATTATTGGACTGGTACTGTATTTACCACGAATCGTCGTGTTTGGGAACACGATGATGAGTTTAAAACGTATTTAAGAAAATGCCGTGCAATGGCAATTGATATGGAAACTGCCACTATTTTCTCGACCGCTTTTGCCAATGAAATACCAGTTGGCGCTTTATTGCTTGTAACGGACCAACCGATGGTTCCAGAAGGAGTTAAAACCGAAAAGAGTGATAGCAGTGTTTCAGCTAATTATGTGGATAATCACATTAAAATTGGTATTGAAGCACTAAAAGAAATTAAGAGTAATGGCGAGTCTATGCGTCATTTACGTTTTGGTGGCTGGGATTAGTCTTTAAACGGCTCCTTAAGAATAAATTTGAGCTTCTAAGTAAATTAGAGGCTCTTTTTATATATAATTGCTGTTGAATTCACCAAAACACCACATTGCCATGAAAAAATGACATGATGGTGGTAAAATTCGACAACTATAAAATAATTTAACTACTAGTAGAAATAATGAATACAGCCCAAAGCAAGCAAGATGTCGATGCATCGCAATTAAAAAATATTATCGTAGGCGCACTAGAAGATGCTAAAGCCAATGACATTACGGTCATCGATGTCAAACACCTGACACAAGTCACTGATTTTATGGTTATTGCTTCGGGAACATCCAATCGCCACATCCAAACTATTGCCGAAACAGCCTTTAAAAAGGCTCAAGAAGAGGGTTATGAAAAAATGGGAACAGAAGGACTAGGTCAATCCGAATGGGTTGTTGTGGATTTTGTTGATGTTGTTTTGCATGTTATGTCTCCACCTGCTCGCGAACACTATAATTTAGAAGGTCTTTGGGATATTGATGCCCAGCAAGAATGAAAATTCGCTTATTAGCAGTTGGACAAAAAATGCCCAAATGGGTACAACAAACCTATAATGACTACAATAAGCGACTCAGTAAATCTCAACAAATTGAGTTAGTAGAAATTCCTCCAGTTCATCGTTCTAAGACAATTAACGTTGAAAAAGCCAAACAGATAGAAGGAGCGAGTATTTTATCTGTTTTAAAACCAAATGAAAAAATGATTGTTTTAGATGAACATGGTCAGGCTATTTCAACAAAATATCTTGCTCAATCTATTACTAAGTGGCAAATGCAGTCGATGGATGTCGCCATTGTTATTGGTGGGGCAGATGGTTTTTCAGATGAAGTCAAAAGCAAAGCCTTCGCACAATGGTCTTTGAGTTTATTGACTTTCCCTCACCCTTTGGTTCGTGTTATTGTCATTGAGCAATTATACCGAGCCTATAGTATAATAGCCAATCATCCATACCATCGTGAATAATACATGGCTTTAAAAAGAATTGTGCTGGCATCACAGTCACCTCGAAGAAAGCAATTACTGCAACAAATTGGAATTACTCCAGTGTGCGCACCAGTTGATATTGATGAGCATGTTAGAGACAATGAAAAGCCATTAGATTATTGCCTAAGGTTAGCCAAAGAAAAAGCGCAAGAAGGTTGGAATCGATCGGATAAAGAACTGCCGACTTTGGGTTCTGATACTATTGTGGTCTTAGGCGATGTTATTTTGGGTAAACCAAAAGATGAAAAGGATGCTTTTGACATGCTAATATCCTTATCGGCTAAAAAACACCAAGTCATTACCGCAGTTTCCTTAGTTGATTCATTTAAAACACGTGTCAATAGCTCGATTAGTGAAGTTTTGTTTGATCAACTGCAACCTCAAGAAGTTAAAGCATATATAGCCAGTGGCGAACCGATGGATAAAGCAGGAAGCTATGGAATTCAAGGATATGCCGCACGTTGGATAAAGTATATTTCTGGTAGTCATTCTGGTATTATGGGATTACCACTGTATGAAACATCACAATTACTTAAGGAGTTTGAATGAGCGAAGAAATACTCATTAATTCAACACCAAGTGAAACCCGTGTGGCACTGGTAGAAAATGGTATGCTGCAAGAAATGCTTATTGAGCGTTACCAAAGCACATCAAGTGTCGGTAATATTTATATTGGTCGAGTTGAAAAAGTCTTACCTGGCTTGCAAGCAGCTTTTGTAGATATAGGGCATGAAAGGTCCGCATTCATGCATGTCACTGACGTGTGTTCACAACAAAAATTGGTTCGTTTAGAAGGTCAAAAAAAACCTGACTCTGAAGTTATCTACCCCTCTATTTCAAGTGTCGTTCATGAAGGGCAAAGGATTGTTGTGCAGGTTTATAAAGATGCCATTGGTTCAAAAGGTGCACGCATTACCTGTAATCTAAGTATACCTAGTCGTTTTTTGGTACTTTTACCCAATGAACCAGATGTCAATACCATCTCCATTCGAATCATGGAAGAGCAAGAAAGGGAGCGACTGATTACTTGTTTGGATAAATTGCAAGAAGAAAAAGTGCATGGGTTAATTGCTCGCACCAATGCAGAGTGCAGTAACGAAGAAGATTTATTACGTGATTTTAAATTTTTACACAAATTATGGGCAAAAGTTAATGAGCGAATCAAAACAGGTAAAGTCAAAGAGTTAGTTTATCAAGAGTTTAATTTGCCAAAACGGATTGTGCGTGATTTTATTTCATCGGATGTCAAAGTAATCAAAACAGATTCTTTCACGGTTTATGTAAATCTTAAGAAATTTATTAATGAGTTTGTGCCAGAATGGAAGGGAGAACTTATTCATTACAAAGGTGCTAGACCGATATTTGACTTCCACAATATTGATGATGAAATAAACCGTGCATTGAAAAAGTTTGTGCCTTTAAAATCTGGTGGAAATTTAGTCATTGACCAAAACGAAGCGATGACAACGATTGATGTGAATACCGGTAAATATATTGGTTTTAAAAACCAAGAAGAAACCGTGTTTCGAACAAATCTTGAGGCAGCTCAAATGATAGCAAGACAGTTACGGTTACGAAATATTGGCGGTATTATAATTGCAGATTTTATTGATATGGCGGAACTAGAGCACAAGAGTCAAGTCATCAAAACATTAACAAGTCACTTAACCTCAGACCCAACAAGAACTTATGTTCACGGGCTAACGACATTAGGATTAGTTGAAATTACACGCAAAAGAACGACTGAAAACTTACAGCAGATGCTTACTCAAGACTGCCCGTCATGTGATGGTCTGGGCAAAATGAAGACAGTAGAATCTGTCTGTTATGAGCTGTTTAGGGAGATTATTCGTATGGTGAGGCAATTTCAAACTGGGAAAATATTGGTTATTGCATCATCTGCTTTAGTAGATTATATTTTAGATGAGCAAACCCACTCCTTATCAGAATTAGAAGATGAACTAGGGAAAAGAATTAGTTTACAACCTGAAAATTCTTACTCACAAGAACAATATGATGTGGTGATAGTTTAGTTTATGACTAACACGGCACAACATTCCTTTGCTTTTCGATTGTGGATTCAATTACGCGGGTTATTGGCGATATTAATTGTATTATTTGGTGTTGTTGTCGGTGTTGTTTCACTTATTTTACCCAATGAGAGTTTATATAAAGATAAGGTTGTTTCTTTTTTATCAAAGCAATGGAATAAA
>JALWML010000162.1:0-1344 GCA_027083915.1 Lysobacterales bacterium
CCATAAAACACATATTGTACATAGAAGACGCCAATATTTTTAAAAAGGATGCAGGTAGCTTTACACTTAAATAACTCATCAAAAAATAGAATTACAAGCAATAAACTGAATTTTAGTACTACGGGATTAGCTCTCTTGGGAAATGTTGATAATTGTAATAAATGCATCTCAAAAAACAATACTTTTAACTATAACTACGTTTTGAATAGCAAAACTGGCATCGACCTTGGAGGTCTGTCAGGGTCAGGAGTTGTTAGCAATAACACACTTAAGGGAAATAAAATTTATGATAATGAAACTGGCATTTATTTTCGTTCAAATGCTTCCTATAATTCACCATCTAATGGATTTCAGGGTACAGTAACACCTATTATTGATGAAGGAACGGGAAATACTTACTAAAAAACTGAATAAAAAGTCCGTTCCACATTAGAACGGACTTTAAAAAACATTAAATCAACCCTTGTGCTTTAAGTTTTTCCAATAAAAATGCCAAAGCATTTTCTGTTCGTTTGATGCTTTCTTGCTGACCAAGCACCTGCATAATTTCATCATTGGCAGGACCTGCTGATTTTCCTGTAAGTGCTACGCGTAGTGGCTGCCCTACTTTGCCAAAGCCAACTTCAAGTACGTTAACGGTGTCTTCGATTAAGTCATGTAAATTAGCATTTTCCCAATCTTGTACGTCTGACATCTTTTTGATTAATGTTTCAAAAGGTTTGATTGCAGATTGCTTGAAGACTTTTTTGACAGCCTTTTCATCAAACTCTTTAATATCACTAAATAAGAACAAAGCAGAATCTGCCATTTCATTAATAGTCACTGCACGTGATTTGAACATATCCACAACCTTTACTAAATCAATTGAATCAGGTACATTAACACCCATAACATCAAGGCGTTTTTTCATTAAATCAGCCAAGCGTGTTGAGTCCGCTTGTTGGATGTATTGTTGATTAATCCAATTAAGTTTTGAGGTATTAAAAGCCGATGGAGCTTTGTTGACTTTTTTCAAATCAAACAATTCAATCATCTCTGCTTTAGTGAATAACTCTTTGTCTTGGTAAGACCAGCCCAAACGCACGAGATAATTCAATACAGCTTCAGGCAAATAACCGTTATTTGCATATTCCATGACACCAACCGCACCATGACGTTTAGACAAACGAGCACCATCATCACCCAAAATCATGGGTAAATGAGCAAACTCTGGTAACTCAGCACCCAAAGCTTTGTAAATATTTATTTGTCTTGGTGTGTTATTAATATGATCATCACCACGAATAACATGAGAAATATTCATATCTATGTCATCAATAACCACAGTAAAGTTATAGGTCGGAG
>JALWML010000162.1:1354-6226 GCA_027083915.1 Lysobacterales bacterium
ATTAAATCATCTAACTCCTGATTTGAAGTGGTAATCACTCCACGAACATAATCATCAAAGGTCACTTCGCCTTCTTGTGGATTGCGAAAACGCACAACAGCATCATCAGAATTGGGCAAATTTAAATCTCGGCATTTACCATCATAGCGTGGTTTGCCACCTGCTTTCATCTGCGCATCACGCATTTCATCCAAACGCTCTTTACTACAAGTACAATAATACGCTTTGCCTTCATCGAGTAATTGCTGGATCTTTTCTTTATACTGTGGAAATCTCTTTGTTTGATAAGGGACTTCACCATCATATTCCATACCTAACCAGTTCATGCCTTCAAAAATAGCATCAACAGAAGCTTGAGTTGAACGCTCTCTATCCGTGTCTTCAATACGTAAGATAAATTTACCTTTGTTTTTACGAGCAAAAAGATAAGAAAAAAGTGCTGTACGCGCACCACCTACATGTAAATAACCCGTAGGAGAAGGCGCAAATCGTGTAATTATTGTCATAGTGTTTCTTGTGGTTAATAGTTAATGAGTGGATTTTAGCAAATTTGAATGTTTTTGTATTTAAGAGTCCTTAAAGAACAAAAAAAAACCCTCAATCCTGAGGGCTTTTATAATTTAGTTACACAAAAGAATTTATCTTTGACGTGCTTTAAATTTTGGGTTTGATTTGCATATTACAAATACTTTGCCACGACGACGTACTACTTTGCAGTCACGGCTACGTGTTTTTGCTGATTTCAAAGATGATAATACTTTCATGACATTACCTAGTTAATTAATTAAGGATGCGGATTATACGGACATGACAAACTAAATTCAACAAGTTTTATGAAATAATTTCAATAAAATCCTTTCTGATAAATGCTATAATCCGTTTTCAAATTATTGAGGTATTAAATGTTAAATTCTTGGTTTATTTCGGCTATCAAAATTTTAGTGCTGTTTTTTGTCTTTATCATAGGCTTGCTCATACTTGCCGCCATTGTCATGTATTTTATCGACAAAACACAGAAGAAACACACTATTCGACGCAACTTTCCTGTTATTGGACGATTTCGATGGTTATTTGAACATTTGGGTGAGTTTTTTAGGCAATACTTTTTTGCTATGGACAGAGAAGAGTTACCCTTTAATCGCGCACAAAGAACATGGGTTTATAAAGCAGCAAAAAACCAAAATAACACTGTTGCTTTTGGCTCGACACGGAATTTAGACCGACGTGGAGCCATGATTTTTATGAATTGTGCATTTCCTGTGATGAAAAAAGATGCAGTTGAAGCTGATAAGTTAATTATTGGTCCTTATGCCAAACAACCTTATGCAACACCGAGTTTCTTTAATATTTCTGCCATGAGTTTTGGCGCGCTGTCTAAGCCTGCGGTACAAGCCTTATCTCATGGTGCTAAAAAAGCAGGTATTTGGATGAATACTGGAGAAGGAGGCATTTCTCCTTATCATTTAGAAGGTGGTTGCGATATTGTTTACCAATTTGGTACAGCAAAGTATGGTGCACGCAATAAAGACGGTGGTTTTGACTTTGACAAACTCAAAGAGGTGGGGCAAATACCACAAGTCAAAATGATAGAGTTGAAACTGGCTCAAGGAGCAAAACCTGGCAAAGGTGGTATATTACCTGCTGAAAAAGTGACAGAAGAAATTGCTAATATTCGTGGCATTCCAGCAGGGCAAGCATCCATAAGCCCTAATCGTCACCCAGAGATTAAGAACGCCCACGAATTGTTAGATATGATTAATAAAATTCGAGAAGCTAGTGGTTTACCTGTAGGCTTCAAAATGGTGATGGGTCATGATGATTGGTTGCATGAATTATTTACCGAGATTCATAAGCGCGGTATCGAATCTGCTCCTGATTTTATCACCATTGATTCGGGTGATGGTGGTACAGGTGCAGCCCCACAATCATTAATGGATGATGTTGGTATGGTAATTAAGGAGTCTTTACCCATGCTGGTTGATTTACGTGATGAATACGGTTTAAAAGACCGCATTCGCATCATGACTTCAGGTAAAATGATAACACCTGCCGAAGTTGCTTGGGCTTTATGTGCAGGAGCGGATTTTATAAATAATGCTCGTGGCTTTTTATTTTCACTTGGCTGTATTCAGGCCTTAAAATGCAATAAAAACACTTGCCCAACAGGAATAACAACACACAATCCAGACTTGCATAAAGGCTTGGTAGTCGAAAACAAAACCAAACGCGTTGCCAATTTTGCCAAGCACATGATTAAAGAGGTTGGCATCATTGCTCATGCCTGTGGTGTTAAAGAACCTCGCCAATTAAAACGCTCACATGTGCGTATGGTTTTTTCAAATGACATATCCAAGCCACTAAATGTTTTATTCCCTGACAAAAAGAGTCAATATGACAAGAATTAAAATTGGTGTCAGTGCTTGCTTACTCGGTCAAAAAGTACGTTACGATGGCAAAGATAAGTTTGCTAATTTAGAAAAACATTTTGACCCAAAACTTTATCAACTTGTCCCTATTTGTCCAGAGGTCGAGATGGGGATGAGCATCCCGCGTCCATCCATTCAAATGCGAATTATTGATAGAGATACTCGGTTGGTGCAAGTTGATGACCATGAATTAGACTTCACCAACCAATTCAATTCATGGTTTAAAGACAATAAAAGCAGATTTGAACAGTTGCAAGGTTTTGTTCTAAAAAGTAAATCCCCAAGCTGCGGTTACCAAACCACGCCACATTTTAAAGCCGATGAATCGTTCACTTTAAAAGATGGCTTGTTTGTTGCCAACCTCAAACTTTCCAATGATTCAGCGATTATTAATGAAACTCAAATTCAACAAAAGGAGTTATTTCTAAAATTTATTCAACAAATCTCAAAAACTACTTGATTGAATTATTTTTTATTGTTACTTTATGGACACAATGAAAAAACAAGCCAACATCATGAACCAAAACATTGCCTCTTCTTTTGTGCAATTATCTGCTTGGGGTTTATTTTTATCACTTCTTCTCTTACGACTTATCTAGCAGTCAATCTATAGGACTGCACCCACCTGAAAAGGTTTTTTTAGGATATTATACTATTTTTAAGTCACATTTTTTTAACCACACAAAATTATTAAGAGAGTCACATGACAACAAGCAAACAAGTTTATATTTTCGATACCACTTTACGCGATGGACAACAATGTCCGGGTGCTGGCATGAGTTTTGAGCAAAATCTTGAATATGCCAAGTTAGCTTCTCAAGTCAATATTGATATATTAGAAGCAGGTTTTCCTGCTGCAAGCGCTGAGGATTATAAAATCGTTGAAAGTATCTCACAAATGTATGCACAAATGGAGAACTCTCCTAAAGTTGCTGCCTTGTGCCAAATGCGAGAAGAGCAAGTCATTACAACCATCGAATCTTTAAAAAGTTTAATACCCTCTGGACGTGCACGAATGCATGTGTATTTGCCCGTTGACCCTGAGTTAATGCAAGCATCTTTGGGCAGTTATGCCAATAACCATGAGCAAATTCATAAGGATTTACACAAATATATCACCATGGCAATCGATGCTGGGTGTGAGGTGGAATTTTCACCTGAAGGGTATTCACGTATGGGTGATACCTTTGATTTTGTCACAGATGTGATTGATACAGCGATAAAAGCAGGTGCAACGATTATTAATTGCCCTGATACCATTGGTGGAGCTTGTTATTTGCAAGGCGAGGATTTTTTTGTCAACAAAATGAAACGTCATGCCCAGATTATGAACGAGCGTTATCCAGACAAAGACATTATTTGGTCAGCTCATTGCCATAACGATTATGGCTTGGCATTAACAAACACAATGACCTCAATTTTTGATGGTCCAGTAACTCAAATCGAGGGCTGTTTCAATGGCATTGGTGAACGTGCTGGCAATGTCTCTTTGGAACAATGCATTATGTATTTAAAGGCTTTTGGTTACAACAACAGCTTGGGTAAGAACTTTCACACCACGACCAAAACCGCTCACATTAAAGACATTTCAGATTTTGTTGCCACGCACATGTTGCCAAGGCAAGCTCATTGGCCCATTAGTGGTGAAAATGCTGCCAGACACACCTCTGGTGGTCACACTAATGCTATTTTGAAAAACCCACAAGCCTACCAACCTTTTGACCCAAAAGAAGTGGGCAAAGAAATCAGCTTTGTCTTTGGTCCATTAAGTGGCAGTAATCACGCACAATCTATTATTAATGAACACGGTTATGCTTGTGAAAACAATGAAAAAATTGCAGTCACGCAGTTTATTAAAGACTATTTTTCCAATCGCCGCAAAGGCTTAACCGATGCCGAATTTATGCAAGCCTATTTTGCTTACCGTTCGCCTATCAAAATTAACACCTACAAGTACCGTAAACGTGCTGAAATTACCGAAATTTGTATTGAAGGTATTTTCAATGGTGAAGAAATGTCCATTAATGCTAAAAGTAAAGTCGGTGGCACGGCATTAACCGCTCTTCATCATGCTCTGGAAAACTATTTATCGCCCATCAGTATTGAGTCCTTCCGCTCGCAATCTAAAGATAAAGGCGAAGAAGCCTTGAGTATTTCATCCATAAGCATTTCCTATGATAATGAACTTTACACAGGTATTGGTGAGGACATTGATATTGAGGTATCGGCCTTAAAAGCTTTGGTAAATGCGGTGAATCGCGCTATTGTGCATTTAAATTTTGCCATCCCTGTAAACAAAAAAGCGGTTTAAAATGTCTGAGTATTACGCAACCATAAAATGGCAACGCCAAAGTGATGAAAAATTTAGCGACAATAAATATTCTCGTGCCCACAGTTGGGAGTTTGATGGTGGTCAAATCGTTCAAGCCTCTTCTTCACCACATGT
>JALWML010000163.1:0-1564 GCA_027083915.1 Lysobacterales bacterium
CACAACAGTTTTAAAAGAGTCTACACCATTATTGGCAAATGAAATGATTGATGCATCGGTGATGAGTGTAAAGGCATTGCGAGAATTTTTTGCCACACAGATTAAAGAGGCAAAAGAGCAAGGCGTATTATTATCCTTGCATTTAAAAGCCACCATGATGAAAGTATCCGATCCAATCATGTTTGGTCATGCAGTAACGGTTTATTTTAAAGATGTCTTTGAAAAATACGCCAAAGAATTTGAAGAAATAGGTGTGAACCAAAACAATGGTCTGGGTAATGTTTTTGCCAACCTATCCGAATTAGACGATGACAAACGTGCACAAGTTGAAGCCGACATTGCCAAATGTTTAGAAGATGGTCCTGATATTGCCATGGTTGATTCGGATAAAGGTATCACCAACTTGCATGTGCCAAGTGATGTGATTATTGATGCATCCATGCCAGCGGCGATTCGTTCATCAGGAAAAATGTGGAATAAAGACGGTCAACTACAAGACACCAAAGCAATGATTCCTGATCGTTGCTATGCAGGTATTTATAAAGAAATTATCAACTATTGCAAAGAACACGGGGCATTTGATGTTGCCACCATGGGCAATGTTTGCAATATTGGATTAATGGCACAAAAGGCCGAAGAGTATGGCTCGCATGACAAAACTTTTGAAATTCCTCATGCAGGAACGGTACAAGTTATCAACCAAGCTGGCGATGTGCTGATGCAACACGATGTCGAACAAGGTGATATTTGGCGCATGTGCCAAACCAAAGACTTGCCTATTCGTGATTGGGTAAAACTTGGCGTAACACGTGCGAAAAACACAGGAAGTGCTGCGGTATTTTGGTTAGACCCACAACGTGCTCATGACCGCAATATCATGGCGAAGGTTGAAGAATATTTATCCATGCACGATACCGATGGACTAGAAATTAGTATCATGTCACCAACTGATGCAATAAATTACACTTGCAAACGCGTCACCGCTGGATTGGATACTATTTCGGTAACGGGTAATGTTTTGCGTGATTATTTAACGGATTTATTCCCTATATTAGAACTTGGAACCTCAGCAAAAATGTTGTCAATCGTGCCATTATTGGCAGGTGGTGGTTTGTTTGAAACAGGAGCGGGCGGTTCGGCTCCAAAGCACGTACAACAATTCTATAAAGAAGGACATTTACGTTGGGATTCATTGGGTGAATTTTTAGCTTTATCTGTTTCTATCGAAGATATTGGTCAAAAATACGACAACAAAAAGGCATTAATTTTGGCAGATACTTTAGATATTGCCACCGATAAATTCTTAAAAACCAAAAAATCACCATCACGTAAAGTGAACGAATTGGATAACCGAGGCAGTCATTATTACTTAACTCTTTATTGGTCACAAGCCTTAGCAGAACAAAATGATGATGCCGAATTAAAAGCACAATTTACTCTTTTAGCAGAATCATTAGCGGCTAATGAAGAAAAAATTAATACCGAGTTATTGGCAGCACAAGGCAAACCAGTGGATATCGAAGGATATTATTTCCCAAGCCCAGAAAAATTGTCACAAGTGATG
>JALWML010000163.1:1574-6216 GCA_027083915.1 Lysobacterales bacterium
AATTTGTGAAAGAATGAATTGTAAGATGGGCCTCGCCCATCATCAGAGTTTCATAGGTTTCGATAAATAAAAAGTATTAAATTTGATGGGCGGGGCCCATCTTACGGGTTTAATGAGATTTTGGCATAAACTTGACGCATTAAAGAATTGTGATGATGTTGGGTCAATAGTCTTTAATGATTAAATATGGGATGTTCTTATGAAAAAATATTTTGTAATTGTCTTACTTATTTGGAGTTATTCACTTCTTGCAAAGGACGTGGAATCGTGTCAAGAGCAAGCAACAACTCAACTAGAGATGAATAAATGTGCAGGGTTAAATTATGAAAACATAAAAACTGAACTAGATAGTGTCATTGCAAAAATCAACTCAAGATATAAGGATGACATGATATTTCTGGAAAAATTAAGCAAATCACAAGATGCATGGTTATTTCAGTTAGAGCTTGATTTAGAAATGAAATATCCTTCAGGAAATAAGCAAGGGCATTCTGGAAGCGTGTATCCGTTGTGTTCTAATGACTATAGAGTTGAATTGATGAAAATTAGAATCAAATTTTTGAAACAATGGCTTCAAAATCCTAATGAGGGAGATGTTTGTTTAGGATCAGTTAAACACAAATAGTGTGAATTGTAAGATGGGCCCCGCCCATCATTAGAGTTTCAGAGATTACGATAATTAAATAGTATTAAATTTGATGGCGGGGTTCATCTTACGGTTAGTAATATGACTTTTAAGCATTTATGTTAAAATAGACCAATTCTTAAAAAATATACTATGAAACATTATTTATTCATAAGCTTATTAGTTTTCCTTACTGTGAATTTAATCAGTTGCTCTGATAATCCACAACTGACAAAAGAACAACTGCTTAGACAATCCATTGCTCAACTCGAAGCACGTTTTGAAGAGCGGAAACTCGGGCGAATTATTGAATATGTCAGTGAAGATTATCGCGATGAAAGTGGCAGAGGTTTGTCAGATATTAAACGTGCGATTCAAATGCAGTTGATGCGTCATAAAAATTTGTATGTGTTTTCAACAATTAATGCAATAAACTGGTTGGATGATAACAATGCAGAGGTGCAAATAACCGCAGCCATGGCTGGAAAACCGATAAAATCAGCTAGTTTATTAACTTCAATACGTGCTGATATGATTAAATTTAAAGTACACTTTGTCTTAGAAGATGAAGTTTATAAGGTGCAATCAGCTGAGTGGACATGGGCCGATCCATCTGATTTTTTAGATTAAGTCGAAGTGATTTTCTTTAGTATCTTTGCCTTTAGTTTCTTTAAAAAGACCAAAAATTATCGCATAATGGCATGGTTTCAAAATTAAATTATAGAGCTTACTCATGATTGTAAAAACAGCACAAGATTTTACTCAAGCCGTTACTCAAAAAGATTACCCAATCAAACAGGCAGGGGCAATGAAAGCCGCTTTTATGGTTTCTCCGGTTGGTTTTAGTTTGGATGAACAAACTGCCAGCGATAACCTCTACATGCAAATGGATCAGCAAACCGATGCGGATTTAGCCATAGTTCAGCAAATGAATTTAGCTCGTAAAATATCCGATTGTGGTATTCCTGTGATGACTTTTCCTGGCTCACCAGAAACGCCTGATGCGGTTTTTCCCAACAATGCCTTTGCCACCGCTCATGGTAATAAATACATTGTGGGTGCAATGTTGCACGCCAATCGGCAAAAAGAAACCATGCGAAAAGACATTAATATGTTTTTTGACCAAATGTTGGGTTATGAGCGACATCACATTAAACGTGATGAAGCCGTAGCTGAATTAACCGGTGTTTTAGTGCCTGATAGAGCACGCAATATTGCCTTTTGTGGCATGACTGAACGTGTCGATGATGCAGGTGCAGCGGCCATGCATGATATGTTTGGATTGGATTTAATGTTTCAATTTGATTTAAAAGAAGGCGAATACCATACCAATGTTATTTTGGCATGTTTAGCAGGTAAGGCGTGTATATTGCATGCCGATTCTTTTGCAGATTCAGAAGTTCCACAGGCAATTGCCGATTATTATCACGGCAAAACAATATTTTTAAAAGATGATGAAAAACTGGCTTTTGCTGGAAACGGTATCACCATTACTGAAACCGATTTATTCCTAAGTCAAACAGCCTTTGATGCATTAGCACAAGAAAAAAAGGACAAACTCGAGTCATGGGGATTTACCCTGCATTCGGTTCAGGTTAGTGAATTAGAAAAAGCAGGTGGTTCATTAAGGTGCATGGTTGGGGAGATATTTTGATGAGCGATGATATGTTAGAGTTTGTTTTTTTTCATAAGGTATTGGCTGAAAAATTTATAAAAAAGGTAGAAAGCTATCAAATAACTGCCAAATTGATAAAAGAAGACCCTGCATGGGAAGTGCACGTGCCTGAAGATATTGATGACTCAATTGATGAAGAGCTTAATGATTATTACGATGAATTATTTGCCGATGATCAAGAAATGTACGAATCAAGCAATGCCGAAGACAGTGACTACAATGCCGCAGGAATTGAAATAAACTTACAAGATGGCACAAAAATCATGGCAGAAACTGAACAAAAAATATTAGGGAAAGTATTATCTATAATCACCTTTGATGAATTTAATCAACTCGTCCACGATATTGCCAGTGCCGTAGAAAATCCCGATGAACGCTCGATTTGTCAGCGTTATCGTGATTTGAACGATTAAACAACCTTAAATACTTCATTAAATCTAGTGGTATAAGCAGGGGATTTTATCTCAGATTTCATCACCCAATCCTCATTAAAACCTTCTTGAGCACTGCGCAGTGTGCCTTTGCCAAAACGGTTGTTAATTTCATCCAATACAGACATTAAACTGTCATTGTCATTGGCTTGAGGCATAAATAAGTTAGGTTGTATGACGCCTGCATCGGTAATGTTATTGAGCACAATACCTGCTTTTTTATACTCATAGCCTAATCGAAATATCTTTTCAATCCCTTGAGTAGCTGCTTTTAAGAAATGATTGGTTTGGTTCGATGCTTGTGGTAGTTTGACTGTTATTGAGTTTGAATATTGCTTGGCATTGGCATTAAAAGCATTGGTGTTAATGCTAATGGTGATGCTTTGAGCCTGTGATTGTTGCTGACGCAAGGTTACGCAAGCACGGGTTACGTGGTAGGCGAGGGCTTCTTTGAGTAATTCTAATCGCGTAATTTTTTCGCCAAAGGAGCGGGTGCAAATAATTTGTTTCTTTTTTTCGGGATCAGCATCAAATTCAATGCAAGCTACACCGCGTAATTCTAAAATAGTTCGTTCCATCACCACGGAAAATCGTTTACGCATGGATTTTAAGTCGGTATTACGTAACTGCAAAGCGGTTATAATTCCCATGTCATTTAATTGTTTGCTCAGTTGTCGCCCAACACCCCATATTTCCTTTACGGGTAAATCTTTGAGGGCTTTTTTTATCTGTAATTCGGTTTCTAGTTTAAAAACACTAGCAGCACTAGGTAATTTTTTCGCACAATGGTTTGCCACTTTTGCCAATGTTTTGGATGGTGCAATGCCGATGCAGACAGGTAAACCCAGCCATTGCCAAATTTGTTGCCGCATTTTTTTTCCGTGTTGCACTAAATCCAAGTGTTCATGCCCATCAAAACGGATAAAGCATTCATCAATGCTGTAATTTTCCACTTGGTCAGAATACAGAGCAATAATATCATCCACCCGCTGTGACATATCGCCATAAAGGGCATAATTTGATGATAAAACGGCAATATTGTGTTGCTTAATCAAGTCTTTAATCTGAAATAATGGTGTCCCCATTTTGACACCCAAAGCTTTCACTTCATTGGAACGTGCCACCGCACAGCCATCATTGTTGCTTAATACAATAACAGGACGGTGCCACAGCGAAGGGTTAAAGACCCGCTCGCAACTGACGTAAAAATTGTTAACATCACATAAAGCTATCATTTGGCTATTTTAAACTGTGCTATTCTCAAAACTTGCGAACCAAAGAAGTGACCACACCCCAAATGACCAATTCATTTTCTCCCGACATAACAATGGGCTGGTAATCTTTGTTTTCGGGCATGAGTCTTATGCCGTTTTTGGTAGAAAGGCGTTTAATGGTAAATTCGTTATTAACCGCAGCAATTACAATATGTCCATCACAAGCGGTGATTGAGCGATCAACTACGACTAAATCGGATTCAAAAATCCCCGCATCAATCATCGAGTCTCCCTCAACTCGAGCAAAAAATGAAGCCGTTGGATTTTTGATTAAATAAGCATTCAAATCCATGGTGTCACCCAAGTATTCTTGAGCAGGCGAAGGAAATCCAGCAGGCACGCTGGTTTCATAAAGCGGCAATTCGAGTGTCGAATCAATCGGTGTTAGTATAGTGACTTTAGACATTAGTAAGAAATCTCAATTCTAGTGTGGGTTTTAAAAGGCAGCTCAATTATAAACCGACAACCCACTTGAGTCTAATTTATTACGCAGTACCGTAACCTTAAAAGGAGTTTAAAAAATCCGAAAGTCAACCGTAAGGTGGGCTTGCCCACCAGCAGAGTTTAAGTGCTCTCATTATTCAAATATTATTGAATTTGGTGGGTAAACCCACCTTACGGGAATAACCAACTGAAC
>JALWML010000164.1 GCA_027083915.1 Lysobacterales bacterium
AGATCAATCGGTTATCGAACGAATTATTAATGCCTTCAATCCACAAAAAAACGATGAAGTATGGGAAATTGGCCCCGGACAAGCGGCATTAACAGATCATTTAGTTGAATACAGCAACAACGTAAACTTAGTTGAAATTGACAATGATTTAGTACCAAAACTACAGGCAAGATTTGCTGACAAAACCAATGTGACCATTCACCATCAAGATGCTTTAGAATTAAAATTCAGTAATACTAACATCCGCATCATTGGCAATCTTCCCTATAACATATCTACACCTCTACTCATCAGCTTCCTTTACCAAGCAAACCACATCAAGGACATGGTGTTTATGTTGCAAAAAGAAGTGGTCAAAAGAATATGTGCACCAGCGGGTGTTAAAGCTTATGGACGATTAAGTGTGATGTTACAATATGCTTTTGAGTGTGAAGAACTCTTTGTCGTACCACCAGAGGCATTTATCCCTAGACCGAAAGTTGATTCGCAAATCATCCGCCTCACTACAAAAAGCAATCCTCCAAAAGTAAACTTACCCTCATTAGAAGCATTAGTAAAACAAGCCTTCGCACAAAGACGCAAAACCATCAAAAATAACCTCAAAAAAATCATCTCCGAACAACAATTGCTAGATTTGGGAATCGACCCAAAAGTCCGCCCAGAAACCTTGAGTGTTCAAGATTATGTCAACTTAACAAATTCCCTTGGGAACGAATGTTAGATAAATGGGAGCGCAGGCGGCTCGCCTGCAAAAAAAATTAATGGAATGAACAATGAAAGATAAAGCACATGTTATAACTCAACAACCGTAAACCATGTACCTTTACTTAACGCCCACATGGAAGTGAGCAAGTATCAGGGATGATACGCATAAATGACAGGACTCTTTTCAAAAATACATAGCTTAATAATGTGTAGCAGCTAAAACCTTGCATTGAAAGTGCATAGTTTTAACTAGCGTGTTGAGACTATAAATCTTTATTTATTAAGTAATTCAGTACCCTTTAGCCATGATATTAGTTCTGGAACTTGTTTATGACTTGGGTATTTTTTAATTAGTTTTTTTAGCATTATAATTGCTTGCTCTTTTGTTTTATCATTTTGATAAAGAACTTGAGCAATTAGAAAATAGTTGGGTACTATATCCATATGATTTGGGTATTTATTATGGAAAAATTTAAGAATATTAATGAGAACAGAATATTTTTGGGATTGAAAAGCATAGTGTGCCAAACTTGTAACATCTTCAGGTTCAACTTCACTATATTTCTCTTCTGCAAGATTCATTTGTTGATATAATTGAAAGGCACTACCTATTTTCTTATCACTAATTAGTTTGTGGATTTGTTCGGCTTTTGTTAAATTTTCCACTTCATTAAATTTGTTGTTACTAGATAATAAAACCTCTAATTTTTCAAGCTCTTGTGACTTATCTCCATCTTCTTTTAACTCTTTAATAATTGCTGCTGCTTGTCTTAAATTGCCCATTGTAATTAAATTTCTTATACGATCATGAATTGGGTTGTCTCCTGATTGTTCACTACCAAGTGAAGAGTTGGGGTCATTTGGACTTTCATCACTTTTTGCTTCGAACCCAAAAGATTCACGATGCTGATATATCAAAAACCCCATAATATGAAAATTTAGAATTAGAAAATAAAACTTAACAAAGTGTGCAATAATACCCCCGAAAATAGAAGGTAAAGTCGCACAAAAAGGCTCCACAACATAAGTCTGAATAATCTCTATAACTAACCAAAAACCCACAAAAACCAAATAAGTGAAGAACCAAGGTTTAATGAGTTTAAAAATAATGACAGGATTCAATGCACTGGTTAAAGAAGAAGTTATAGAAAGAACCATAAAAACAGCAGGTGTAATAAAAGTGCTAACCAATATATAAGCAACGATTAATAACCCGTCTAAAACAAAATATTTAAGCCAAATCAAAATACCTACTTGAATTAAACCAACCAAAACAAACTGTAAAATAATATTTTTTGCATCGAAAGAACTTTGGTAGTCACCAGGATTCATATTACCATTAGCCGTTTCAATGAGAACATCAACAGCTAATTTGAAAGCCAACCCATACAACATAAAAAGAGCAATAAGACCCAGAATTGATGGCAGTAAAGTAAATACATAACCACCTCCTAAAAGCAATAGCATAGGAAAAATCTGCTTACTATTAACGTAAGAAAAAAATACAGCTAAACTTTTAAGGAAAAATTTATCCGTATGTGCAATTTTATTCTTATTCACAAATACTCCTTTTTTATCAATCACCAGAAATATACTTAGGTCCAGAGCCTGTTACTTTTTCATAAACACCTTTTCCTGCCCGTTTGTATTTGGTAAAACCTCCTTTTTGGGCAGCTTTATCGGTGGTTAGGTGAGCTTTACCTGCCACTACATTGGGTGCAGAAATAACCTTCTTAACAAAGTTAGCACATTCAGGACAACGCTCGACAGCTTGTGCATTAATGCGTTGCAGTATATCAAATCCTGTTTGACAGTATTCACAACATTCATCGCTTGCACATTGGTAAGTATAAAAAGGCATATTAAATCCGTAAGGTGAGCCACGCCCACCATTAAAAAAGCCTGCTAAAATACTATTCTAACAGGCTTGTTAAACAATAAGTATTATCCCTTATTTAATGCCATGCATCATCTTTTTCAAGATTGGAGATAAAACTAACATAACTAATCCAGCAATCATGCCTAGCTTAAATAGGTAATAAAACAACTCCGTATACTTTGAAGCTTGTTCAGCAATAGTGGCGGCTTCACCCGATGTTATATCAATGGATGCCATTTTAGATAATCTAGCAGCAATTGTTTCTGAGAATGCTGTCGCTAAAAACCATGTGCCCATTGAAAAACCAACCATGTGTTTAGGAGACAGTTTGGTTACTGCTGATAGACCAACAGGAGACAATGCTAATTCTCCGGTAGTATGTAACAGATAAGCTAACACTAACCAAATAGCTCCAACTTGTCCTAATTCATTAGGGTGGCCAGCACCATAAACCAAAACGCCAAAACCTAAACCTGCTTGCATCAAGCCCAAAGCGAACTTAAGAGGAATATTGGGATTCAGGTTATATTTATCTAATTTAACCCACATCCATGCAAAAACAGGAGCTAAAATAACAATAAAAGCTGCATTTAGAGAACCAAATTGACCAGCAGTTGGGTTTAGTCCTAAAATATTTCTGTCCACAACCCTGTCGGCAAATAAAGTCATACTTGCTCCAGCTTGTTCAAATAAAGCCCAAAAGATAATAGTAGATACAATCATTATCATCAATGCAATTAATCGGTCTCGTGTAATTTTGTCTGTTTTGAAAAAAGCATAAAACATAGTAAAACCAACAGCAATAAATAAGAAAACAATCTGTGTTGTATGAACCCAAGGTTCTTTTTTAACTAAAACCCAAATGAGTCCTAGTGTTAAAATTGAGCCAATATATATTGCCCATTCCTTATTTATAGGGCCAAGAAAAGATTGTTTTGCAATAGCGGGATCTTTCGCATCGGCTTTGCCATATAAGTATTTTTGACCATAGATGAAGGTAAAAAGACCGAGTAGCATTCCAATACCTGCGGCGCCAAAACCATATTTCCAACCATAGGTTTCTCCTAACCATGTACAGATTAAAGTGGCTAAAACTGAACCAATATTAATGCCCATATAAAAAATAGTGAAGCCAGAGTCTCTGCGAGGGTCGTCTTTACCGTACAATTTACCAACAACGGTAGAGATATTCGGTTTCAGAAAACCGACTCCAACTATAATTAATGATAATGCCAAATAAAACACATCTAAAGCACCAGTATCACGGATTACTTCACCAGCAACGATAGTAGCTTCAGTTCCTTCATAAGCCATTAATGCATGACCCAAAACCAACAGCATACCTCCCCAAATAACTGCTTTGCGTTCTCCTAAGTATTTATCGGCCAACATTCCACCTATTAATGGTAACGTATAAACCAAGCCAGCATATGCACCAAGAGTATCAAGTCCCATGTTGTCGGTAAATAAATGGTACTTTGTAAGGTACAATACCAATAAGAACTTCATTCCATAAAACGAAAAACGTTCCCACATTTCGGTAAAAAAGCACACATACAAACCTTTTGGATGTCCAAAAAGTTCATCTTTTGCATCACGAGTAAATTCTGTACTCATATAAAAGTCCCCTTAAAAAGTAATAATTAATGTATGCCGTGCATACGTTTTTTCAAAAATGGTGTAAGTATGAAGATTATCAATCCTGCAAAAATAGGAATAGCGGTAAACACTAAGAAAAAAACCATCAATCCATAGTGCTCATTAATTTTGTCAATGAAGCTAGCTGACAACCCTGATAAAATTCCTGCAACGAAATTTGCTAAGAACCAAACGCCGAACATAAGACCGAGTAACTTTTTTGGTGCTAATTTGCTCACATAGGATAAGCCAACAGGAGATAAACATAATTCTCCCATTGTGTGAAACCAGTAGGCAAAAATCAACCACCATATTGAAACAGATGCAAATGCTGCGCCAGCAGGAATTGAAGAAGCTCCTAATGCTAACACACCAAAACCAACACCCATTAAAACTAAGCCAATTGCAAATTTTACAGGTCCTGATGGATTATGTCGACTTGCCCATATTTTAGAAAACAAAGGAGCAAATAATATGATAAAGAAAGAATTTAATATTCCAAACCATGTTGCTTTAATCTCTACTGCACCGTCTTTACTAAGTTCGTTGTCAATCATCCAAATTACAATTGCCCATATTAATACAAAGCTTAAAGTAATAAAGAAATTTGAAATTGGAATAACTTTATATGTTTGCTTAACTAATAAGAATAAAACATAAGAAATAAGTATTATAGGTACTACAGTCAATATGGTATTTACCCAGGTAAAAATTGTTGCTGCGTTACCAGTCAAAGCTCGTTGAGTATAATCCTTTGCAAAAATAGTCATTGAACCACCAGCTTGTTCAAAAGCCATCCAAAAGAATATTGTAAATACTGCAAAAATTGCTATAACAATCAATCTATCAGCAGTAACTCTATTTTTCATTCGTGCTTTTAGTTCATGTAGAACTGATAATTTCTCTGAATCAGATGAATCTGATAACTTATTATCTATTTCATTAATGAGCTCATCTTCATTGTATTCTGGAATAGGCTCTTCAAAAGTAGGGTCTCTTAATTCGTCTCTTATATCAACTATATCAAAAGAAAGTTTTTTCGGTTTGTTTCCAACTTGAGAGAATATTTTGTCAGCGAAATAAAACTGCAATAAACCAAGAAACATGAAAATACCAGCAAGTCCAAAGCCCCAACTATAACCTTTTTCTTCACCAATATAACCACATAGCATGATTCCTAAAAAGGCACCTGCATTTACACCCATATAAAATATAGTATATGCACCATCTTTTTTAGGATCGTCAGCATGATAAAGCCCAGCCACAATCGAAGAAATATTAGGCTTGAATAATCCATTGCCTAAAATTAAACATAATAAACCTAAATAGAATGTAACATGAGTTTCTAACGCCATAAAGCCATGACCCAATGTCATTATAATAGCACCTAGAATTACTGCTTTTTTAAACCCAAAAAATTTGTCTGCCAAAAAGCCTCCAATTATTGGTGTTAGATATACTAGACCAATATACCAACCATAAAGAACTAATGCATCTGAACGAGTCCAACCCCACCCAGAATTTTCAGCATCTAATGCTGAAACTAAAAAAACAACAATTAAAGCTCGCATCCCATAATAACTAAAACGCTCCCACATTTCGGTAAAAAACAAGATAAATAATCCTGCCGGATGATCTAGAACAGTGCCAGTAGCACCTGCACCTAGTTTATTGTTTAAATCATTTGCTGTTGTACTCATGTATTAATTGCCCTCTTTTAGCTTTTCTACTTCGGTTTTTTATCAAAGCGTATTATCATATCATAACTTTCGTAGTACTGAAATTTTGAACCCTAAACTTTTTACAATAATTATGCTTAAAATAAAACCGCCTTTTCTTGCTCTAGTCACATTGCTATTTACCGTTGTTCTTCATGCCGAATCCTTATACGACACCAATGATAAATTCCGCCAGCTCGAAGAAATTTTACCTACACCCAATGACCAACGTATTGCCAGTGGAGCACCTGGGCCAAAATATTGGCAACAACG
>JALWML010000165.1 GCA_027083915.1 Lysobacterales bacterium
ATATAAGATGAAATGGAATTAACAAGTCCACTGAACTCTTGGGTGATTTTTACCTCATTTGCTTTTAGTTGAGCAGTTTTCTCTTCAGATTCGTTCAGTCTTTTAAGTTCTTGCTGTGCCGTTTGAAAAGCCGGATTAATCTTAATAGCAGGTTCTGCTAGTTGTAATTTAGCTAAATCAACTTTGTGGGATTCTACATTGTTTTGGCTGTTTTTATAATCCTGTTTTGCCTTTTGTGCATTGGATTTGAGTTGCGTGTATTGTTTGATTTGTTGCAAATGGAACTGAACTTTGTTTAATTCTTTATCCTTTGCAGCAATTAATTGAGCAATATCGCTTAATTGCTTTTCAAAATCACTTACTAGCTTTTCATCTAATAATTCAACGTTTTGGTTTTGAGCTTGTAACAACTCCAAACTTTGCTTTTCATCACGGAATTTTTCATACACTTTTTGTGAAATTTGCCCGTATATCTCTGTGCCTGTTAACTCCTCTAACAATTCTGCACGAATACCTGCATCTGCATTCAAAAAGGCTGCAAAACCACCTTGGGCTAGTAACATGGATTTGGTAAATCGAGCAAAATCCAAACCTGTTATTTTGGCAATTAAATCTTTTTTATCATTGATTTTATCTGCCAGTATTTTTTCACCCTGTGCTAATTCAACAATAGCTGGTTGCAATTTTCCATCGGCTTTGCCACGCGCTCTGCGCACTTCCCAAAAAGCACGATAAACCTTGCCATCGGCTTCAAACTCTACTTCACTCAAACACTCGCCCGTATGACGGGTCATAACCATATCCGCAGGTTGTCCCGAATCTATCCGCGGAGTTTGGTGGTACAAAGCTAAACAAATGGCATCCAACAAGCTGGATTTGCCTGCACCTGTTGCACCTGTGATGGCAAACAAACCACTGCTAGCAAAAGGTTCTTGGGAAAAATCAATTTTCCACTCGCCTTTGAGTGAATTGATGTTTTTAAATCGCAAGCTAAGGATTTTCATGCAAGTCCTCGACGATAGAATTAAAGGCTTTTGTGATTTGTTTTTTAATGATTTTTCGCTCTTTGCTATCCCACTGTTCTTGTGCTAATCGCTGGTTTAACACATCGGCTGGCGTGAGCTCTTGCAATGTTTCTTTTTCGACTTGTGAAAGACTCTTGAGCTTTTGTTGTTTCTTACGGCGAAGTTTTAATACTTCTAAAGGCTTATCTGCCACCATGCTCTGGATACGTTGATGCAAGTCACCCAAATAATCTTCAGTGGATACTTCAATATCTAACCATATATCGCCTTCAAGCTCGTTTAATTGCGTTTCAATTTCAGTCAAATCCCCTTTGATTTGTTTTAATTGCTGAAAGCACGGAATATTTATCTCCTTAACTCCATGAAATTTATCTTCGTTAAATTCAACCAGTAAAACCTTTTTATCTGAATTGAGTTCATCAAAACTCAAGGTAATAGGTGAACCACAATAACGAATATGTTCCGTTTTGCCAACTTTTTGCGCACGATGAATATGACCTAAAGCGATGTAATCTGCTGGAGGGAAATTATTGGATGAAAAACTTTCCAAAGTTCCAATATAAATATCTCGCGCCGAGTCCGAAGTCTTGGCACCAACTGTAGCTAAATGCCCTGTGGCAATGATAGGAATCTTTTTATCAATCACTTTTCGTTGTGCTTTGGCTAACTCGTAAATCCCTTGGTAATGTTCAGTGATGGCTTGTTGTAAAGAAGCTTGTTTTTGTTTGCCCGAAAGTCCAGCCTGTGAAAACTGCAAATCACGTGATCGCAAAAATGGTATGGCACAAATCATAGCAATAGGCTGTTTGTTAATATCGGTTAATGTAATAACTTGTTCATCACAATTGGTCATCACTCCAGGGATAACAAAGGTATTAAGCATTTTCAACAAGCCTTTAGACTCGCCCAAAGTCGCCACCGAATCGTGGTTACCACCAACTATAATGAGTTTAATTCTAGTTGCTTGCAAATCCTCAATAAACTGATTATACAACTCACGTGCATAGGAAGGCGGCGAACCCGTATCAAAAATATCACCCGCGACAATAATCGCATCCACCTGATTGTATTGAGCACACACAAGCAACCAATCTAAAAATTGTTTATGCTCATTCAGACGTGATTTCCCAAGGAAATACTGACCTAAATGCCAGTCAGATGTGTGGAGGATTTTCATTCAGTAAAAGCATTATATACATTCTTCTCATACCATGATTCAGAATGAACCTCTTCTTTAGCTAATTCAATAGCTTTTTCAACTACTTCAATTGGTATCTGTACAAGTTTGTTTTCAACTATCAACTCCACCCATAATGATTCATTTCCTTCATCTGCTAGAATTGTTAAAACATCATAACTAGTTGTTGAATTACTAAAATTTATTGCCAATTGTTTGCCTTGATCTTGTGTACCTAAGAATAATATTTCAGTTTTTGGTTTAATAATTTTCATGTGTGAATAATAACATAATTTTGGCTTTTGCCACAGCTTCGCTGTTAAGTAACGCAAAGAGCGCGAAGGAGGCGCAAAGAACGCTAAGAAAAGAGTTTAATAGAGTTGAAAGTTTTATTAATTTGTATTACAATGTGTCTTACATTCTATAACTGAAAGATTATGCTTAACATTAGACTCGAAAAAAATATGGAAAAAAACATTGATTACTTGGCGAAACAAGCTGGTAAGACAAAGTCTGAGTTTGTGCGCGAGTGTTTAGCGCAGTATATAGTTGAGTACAAACAACCCACACCTTGGGAAACTGGCGAAGATAAGTTTGGTAAGTACAGCAGTGGCAAAGGTAATTTGGCTCAAGACAGAAAAACGTTGTTAAAAGAAATTCTTGATAAGAAACACAATGGATAAAATCCTCATTGACTCAGGTCCAATGATTGCTTTGTTTGATGGTTCTGATAAATACCATAAAGCATCGGTGAATTTTATCAAAAACAACTCCGCAGAACTCATCACAACCTTAGCATCCATCACTGAAACTTTACATTTGTTAGGTTTTTCACGCCATGCGCAAACTGATTTTCTTGAATGGATTTATGCAGGAGCAATTGAAATTGAGGTCATTAATAGCCGTGATTTTCATGACATTGCTCAAATGATGTTAAAGTATTCCGATTTACCCATGGATTTTGCCGATGCCTGTTTAGTCTTTGTCGCAGACAAACTCAAAATTGACACCATTGCTACTATAGACAGAGATTTTGATATTTATCGTTTGAAGAAGAAAAAGGCTTTTACCACTTTGATTAAGTGATTCTATTCATTAATATTAATTCGATCTTTCTCAATAATTTCACCATTTACCAGTTCAGCTTCGATTAATTCATCACCTGATAGAGCAAATATTCGTTTACCAATAAAAAAGGGACGGCTGTTTCCATACCAGTCTTCACAGGAGACTTTACACTTTTTACTTGGTGTTACTTGGCTCTTTAACTCGCCAATATAATCAACGTTTTTATTACCACCAATAAAAGTAATATCTGATGAGGTGTTATCATCCCAATAATAATATCCATCTTCATTTTCTGCTTTGTCTTTATTTTGTGTTGTTATTCCAGCAAGAAAATAATTATCTAAATAGGTATAATTAAAGGCATGACTTCTGCTTTCACCTTCTAATCTATCCAATAATGTAGTCTGTTGTATCTCATTTGGGTTATCGGGTGAAAATAAACTCACTCCCAAATTATTATCCAGTGTTTTTCCAATGACCAAAGCCTTATTATTTATTGCCTCAATTCGTTTAGCATAATTACTTAGACTTATTGTTTTTTTGTTGCCGTTTTTGAAGTGTATTGCTGTAAGAGGTTTAATAATTTTATCTTCAACAAAATCATATCCATCATCACCAATTAAGAAATAGTTACCTACATAACGTTGTGTTGATGTTATTTCAGCACCGTTATTTATTTCTCTAACGAGAATTGAAGACATACTCGCAGATTTATCAAATTGACTATCTGGCATCTTCACAAGTTGTGCTTTTTTCTTATCTAGTAACCCAAACAAATAAAGTGCATTGTCTTGATGATGAAATGCAAATTGTGACGTTGGCATTACTTTTACTTGAATAGCAACAACATCAAATGTATCTAAAGAAATACGGTAAACTAAAGGATTATACAGTTCATCTACATCTTTATTATTAATTTCATATCGGTATCTAGTTTTATAATTATATTGATTTTCATTGCGGTAACTGGTTTTATAATCATAAAGAGTTTCTTCAGTTTTAATTTGCTTATATTTCAACGCTTCTTCTTTCCATGCAGATGTCCACATATAGATGTTTTCGCCATTGTTATAATACAGATTATCCCATGAGCTGATTATACCAACACCATTACATATCAAAACATCTTCATCTAATGGACACACAATAAAGCTATGTAACATGGGATTTAACACAGTTTGAATTGGATAATAAATATCAGATATTTCAATTAATGAATTCCAAATCAAGTCATCTTCATCACCATTAAAATCATCTTCGACTTTGACAATTTTCGGCAACTGCCCTTTAATTCCACTCTCTGTATCAAGTTCAATCGGAATATAAGTGGTGTATTGATGATTGAACAAACGCGAAGCATAGCTTTCTTCATCAAAATAATCTTCAGACATAATTAAGTAATTATCCTTATAGGAAAACTTGCCATCATTGGTTAAATTAAAACGTATAATTTCTGCTGAATCCATATCATAGTTAAATCCAAGAACTAAGACCATGCCCTTATCTATTAAAATCTCATCAAACCACGCTTTGTGTTTCCAGTACGGTGAAAATGCATCTACTTCATCAATTTTAGTTATCTTTTGTGGGTAGGTTTCTGAAATATCTAAGCTGTAGAGTTTGCCTTTACGTAAAACAATCAACATATTCTGGTACCGCTTGATAATATCTCCTTCATCAACACCTACAACTTGGTTATTGGTGATTAAATCAGCTGCAGATATTTTAGAACCTGTTACTACCACTTTATCTAATAGATCCTTATCTGGCATTTTATTGCTTGATACTGGATAATCATTTATCACATTGGAATATTTCAATTCATGTCTATTATTTTGGTTAACTAAATTAAAATAATTATCAATTTGCTTAGAGGAGGTAACTTTTTGCAATCTCTTTTTAGACAAACCAGTTGAATGTTTATTACACTGACAACCTTGAAGAAGAATAGTCAGAAGTAAGAATAATGTGATTGAGGGTTTAAACATTTTTTGTCATTGTTTGGGTACTAACTGAATATTATACCCTAAAGCATTTTTCTAACCAAATTTAGTCAATTCTTACATTTTCTAATACCAGTTACCGATTGCCCATTAATCCCCCAGTTTTCTTGAGGAATTTCTTCAATCACAACGACTGTTGTTTTGGGGTTTTTATTTAGCACTGAAACCAACAAATCTGTTACGCCTTTAATTATTCTTTGCTTATCTTCTGTACTGACATTCTCATCGGTTATTTTGATATTCACAAATGGCATTTTATAAACCCTGTAGAATTATAATTGCTAGATAGGATTGTGCTAGCCAGCCAGCAAAATAGGCAATTGTTCGCAAATAAGGAACACCAAATGTATACATGATGACATGACCCAAACGTGCGAAGAAATAAATCATCGCTGCTAGAATAGTTCCTTCTGTGGATATGTGAAGAAAATGCACCAACAAGACTAAAGGAGCAAATAACACCATATTTTCAACCGCATTTTCATGTGCGTACATCAACCTGTTTGCCCATTGATTTGTTGGTCGTGAATCTCGGTTAGGATTTCTCAAAGCAGGTATAAGCTTATGCTCCAAAATTCTATCCAAAATATAAGGCACCCAAAATAAACTTGTCATAACGATAGTTAAAACCAACCAAAAAATTTCATTCTTCATATTACTTTCCTCTTAAAACACCCAAATATGATAAAAAATCACGATTCTATATCTAACTTGGATAATAAATAAACACAATCAGTTGTATATACAACTGATTAGATAAAAATATATATGCCTTTTATAAGCATATACGTAAAACATAGCATGCGGTTGTACATACAACCATATGCTATAAAAAAATATTTAATTCAGACTATAAATTAAACACAAATTAACTTTTAAATACGACTTAAATAATACTGCCCACAATTACTGCCCACAATTAATGCTTTAAACAACGA
>JALWML010000166.1 GCA_027083915.1 Lysobacterales bacterium
TATCATTATCGAGTACCTTTTGGTTTTATTAAGTAACGCAAAGAGCGCAAAGAAGGCGCAAAGTTACGCAAAGATATTTAGGGTTTATATTTTAGTTACGATTGATACTATCTGCAAGCAGTATTTGAAGAGGCTGAGGATGTTGTATCATTATTTTTTCAATCCTTTTGATTAATCCTAAATATTTTAACAGGATTGCCTTTATAAGAATCTATCGTTTTTTCTAAACTCATGCCATTATTCAAAGCCACTTTTTCTGAAGCTATATTGTCAACATGTACAATTGAGATTAATGATTGAGCAAAGTTGTTTTCAAAAGCAAAATCCCTACACTTTTTAGCAGATTCCGTAGCATAGCCTTTATTCCAAAATTGTGGCAAAATTGAATAGCCAATTTCTAAGAGTTGTTGCTCCTCAACTGTTTGCTCCAGAAGTCCACATTGTCCAATAAGTTGATTGCTTTTTCTATCAATCAGAACATTCATACCACCCATATCATTTTTATATCGCTCAAATACTCGTTCAAACCATAACTCACAAAGTTGTTCTTTGTTTAAAGTCGTATCAAGCCCCAGAAACTTAGCAACATTATCACCTGTAAACAAAGGCAACCACGATTGAAAATCTTCAGGTGTTAATAACCTAAATGATAAACGTTGTGTTTGTTGTTTATTGAGGAGATATTTCATATTTTTGATTAAGTCACTTTTTATAGATTACCTTAACGTAATGCTTTTAACCCATTAATGTAATCTGATGTTGAGCCGTCCCATCCGCACTTTATACATTTATTATTTTTGAATTCATGCTTACAAGTCTCATAGCCATAAATTATTGATGTACACTCTGGGCACATTGAAAACATCTTTGAAGTGTAAGCTAAAAACAAACTACCACATTCATCACATTTCTTATTTTTTTGTGTCATAACTAGTCTATATTCAAAACAGTTGGTTTAATCGTCATTATTCCAAAGCATAATCCAAATCAGCTTTTAAATCATCAATATCTTCAATACCGACGGATAAACGCAGCAAATTATCTGTGATGCCGATTTTTTGACGTTCTTCCTGTGTGATTGATGCGTGTGACATTGTTGCAGGATGATTAATCATGCTTTCTATACCGCCAAGTGATTCGGCTAGGGCAAAGAGTTGGCATTTTTCTAACATCCTTTGGGTGGCTTGGTATCCACCTTTGATACGGATGGTAATTACCGCACCAAATGCACGCATTTGTTTTTTGGCAAGTTTATGGTTTGGATGTGATGGTAAGCCTGGGTAAATGACTTTTTCTATGCGGGTATCTGCCTCAAGCCATTGAGCTAATTCTAAGGCGTTATCGCATTGGGCTTGCATACGTAATGGCAAGGTTTTGATGCCACGTAGCGCTAAATAACTATCAAATGGTGACTGAATTGCACCTGTTGCATTGTGTAAAAAGGCCAGTTTTTTGGCTAAATTCTGATTCTTTACTACCGCAACTCCACCAATTACACCCGAATGACCATTGATAAATTTTGAGGCAGAATGCATAACAATATCAAAACCATAGTCCAATGGATTTTGTAGATAGGGCGTAGCAAAAGTGTTGTCTATGACGGCAATAATGCCATGTTTCTTTGAAAATTGGGCTATTTTTTCTAAATCAACAAGCGTTAACATGGGATTGCTTGGTGATTCTATCCACAGCATTTTGGTGTTTTCTTTTCGTGCTTTTTCAAACTTTTCTTCATCTGTGACATCAATAAATGAAAAGTCTAGTTTAGCCGTGCGTTGTCGTACTTGCTGAAATAATCGGTTAGTGCCTCCATACATGTTATCCATGCAGAAGATATGTGAACCTGAGTCCAATAGTTCTAAAATGGTACTGCTCGCTGCCATTCCTGAGGCAAAAGCAAAAGCCTGATAACCATTTTCTAAATCAGCTAAAACACGTTCATAAGCCGTGCGAGTTGGGTTTTTGGTTCGTGAATATTCGTATTCTTGGTGAGCATCAAGAGATCGTTGCACATAAGTTGTGGTGGTATAAATTGGTGGTGTAATTGCACCTGTTGCTGGGTCAGGACTTTGCCCAGCATGAATGGCACGAGTTTGTATGCCTCTGTATTTTTTCCCTTTGTGGCTCATTGAGTTATTGGTTTTTGTCTCTTCTACGTAAATAGTTGAGTAAATCTATGCGTGTTATAAGTCCTAAAAATTTGTCGTCATCGTCTTTGACTATGGCAATTCTGCCTTGATCGAATATGGGTAATAATTTTGCTAATGGGCTGGTGACTGGCATAAATTCGAGGTTTTTTGTCATGGCTTTGGAGACTTCGTCTTCAAACTTTGCATTGTTGTCATAGACATACATCATCACATCGGATTCATCGATTATGCCAACAATTTCATCGCCATCCATAATGGGTAATTGTGAGACATCGTATAATTTCATGCGTTGGTATACGGTAGAAAGTGTTTCATTGGGTCGCATGACAATTAAGTCATTGCTTTGGTAAGGGCGAGAGATTAAATCACGTAGGTCTCCGTGTTGTTCAACATCAATAAAGCCATTATCCATCATCCAATAATCGTTGTACATTTTGGAGAGGTATTTATTGCCAGTATCGGCAACCAAGGCAACAACACGTTTCTTGCTTGTTTGTTCTTGGCAGTATTTAAGTGCTGCAGTCATGACAGTTCCAGTTGATGAGCCACCTAATACGCCTTCTTTGGCGAGCAACTCGCGGGCGGCTTCAAAGCTTTCTTTGTCAGAGACGGCATAAGCTTTTGTGACTAAGGAAAAATCTGAAATACTCGGTAAAAAATCTTCACCAATGCCTTCAACTTTCCACGAACCGCTTTTATCAGATAAATTCTTTTCGTTAATGTACTCTGCTAAGATGCTGCCAACAGGATCAGCCAGAATCATTTCAACGGTTGGGTCTTTTTCTTTTAAATAAGCTGTTAATCCTGACATGGTTCCACTTGAGCCAACTCCAAAAACAATAGCATCCATATCATCATCCATTTGCTGCATAATTTCAGGGCCTGTTGTGTCAATATGGGCTTGTGGATTGTCTGGATTGCCAAATTGGTTGATAAAATAGGCATTGGGTGTTTCTTCAGAAATAGTCTTGGCTAAATCTTGGTAGTATTGTGGATGACCTTTGGCAACATCTGAGCGGGTTAAGACAATTTCTGCTCCCATGGCTTTGAGGTTGAAGATTTTTTCTTTACTCATTTTATCAGGAATGACCAAAATCAATTTATAGCCTTTTTGTGCTGCAACTAAGGCAAGTCCAATGCCTGTATTACCAGCTGTGCCTTCAACAAGTGTGGCACCAGGTTTTAAATCACCTCGTTTTTCAGCCGCTTCAATCATGGATAAACCAATACGGTCTTTAATGGAGCCACCTGGATTTTGGTTTTCGAGTTTTAAATACAAATCACATGGACCTGTATCCAAATGATTTACTTTGAGCATTGGCGTATTGCCAATTAATTCGAGTACCGAATTAACTATTTTCATGGTGTCCCCTGATTGGTTGTTATTGCAGTATAATAATTTCTACGCGACGGTTTTTTGCTTTACCAGCTTTTGTAACGTTTTCAGCTATAGGCAGTTCTTCTCCCATGCCCACAGCTTCTATCATTTTGGCATCAATACCATTTTTTATGAGTAAAGCCTTAACGGCATCGGCTCGTTGTTGAGAAAGGCGTAAATTTAATTCATTCGAACCAGAGCTGTCAGTATGTCCTTCGATTCGAACCTTTTTGTTTGGGTAAGTGTTGATAAAAGCCACTACTTTTGAAAAGTTATCAACCGCTTCTTGTTTGATAGTGGATTTGCCTGAATCAAAGACAAAATCTCCAAGCGTCATCATCAATCCTTTATCAGTTTTCTCTGTCGCGATTGAGTTGAGTTTTCTGCGTAAAGATTGGGCTTCTTCTAAAGCAAGTTCCGCTTCTTGTTTAGCCAATTCTGCTTGTTCAGCTTGTGCTTGTGCATAAGCTTTGGCAGCTTGAGTTTCTTGTTTGGATAGTTCGGCTTCATTTTGGCTGTTTTTTGCCAACAACTCTGCTTGATTTGCTCGCTCATAAGCTCGTTGCGCCTCTTCTTGCTGCGCAATAAGCATCATTCGAGCTAATTCGGCATCGTGGCGTGCCAGTTCTGCTTGGGTTTTTGAGATAGCAACTTCTAATTGCTGTGATTTTTTCTGTTCTTTGGCAATTTCATTCTTAATCCACTGTTCTTCAGCCACTAATCGCGCAAAAGCAATATTGTGTTTAGCTTGATAAAGTGCTTGTTCTCTATTTTTGCGTTTGACCTTATTGTTAATCAGTGCTTCAACACTTTTTTTGGCAATTTGTTTTTCAGCCTTGGCAAAATTTTTGTATTTTTCATTATAAACTAAATTATTATAATCAGTTTCAAGACCTGCATAGTCCAGTTGTTTCTTTTTTGCAAAGGCATTTGTTGTCAATAAGAGAATGAATATTATCAGTAAGCGCATTATAGTTGCTCCTTTAATTCATCAAGTATCTGCTGGCTTTCATGGTTTTTATTTTGGATTTCTGAGAGTTCTAAATTGAGTTTGTTGACCTCAGCACGTTTTTTGATTATTCGTAAATCAGCTTTAACCTCTCTAATTAATTGACTAAAAAGCTTCTTGTTACGCTTTTGTTTAGCTTCTTTGGCTAAAATGACTTTCTTTTCGACTGCATTCATTTCAATCGGGGCAGAATCTACATAGCCCTGTTGGTAAGCATTATTAATCATTTTTTGTACGATTAATATTTCATCTACTTTGGTTTTTTTTGCTTGTACGGTAGAGATAAAAAGCAAAATTGTGCCAAATATTAGACTGATGGTTGTTTTTCTCATGTTTTAACTATTGAATTTACTAAACTTTTCTATTTTCTTGTTTATTTGGACATTTATCAAGTATAAAAATTCAAATCTTGAAAATTTACGATAAAATGAACCGTTATGAAATTTGTAAATTTATTCTTAATTGTGTTTGTTGTTGGCGTAAGCGTGAGTGATGCCAAGTCTTTGCGTGTTTATAAACACATCGACAAGGAAGGAATAATTCATTATTCATCAAAAAAACCCAGAAACCATCATTACAAAATCATCAATGTAAAATGCCCAGAATGTGGTTGGAAGAATAAAGTTAATTGGCAGACAACACCTTTAGTTACAGGAAAGTTTGACAAAGAAATCAATTCGGCAGCTAAAAAATTCACCATAGCGCCTTCTTTGATTAAGGCTATTATTCATGCTGAATCCAGTTTTAAAGCTGATGCACAATCCAGTGTTGGTGCTCAAGGTTTGATGCAGCTTATGCCTGCAACGCAGAAAATCTATTCTGTTAAAAATCCATTCAATCCTAAACAAAATATTCATGCAGGTGTTGCATTGATGAAACATTTGTTAAAGACTTACAACAATAATTTAAGTATTGCATTAGCAGCTTATAACTCAGGTGAAGGGGCGGTTAAAAAATATAACAATACCGTACCTCCTTATGAGGAAACAGAAAACTACATTAAACGTGTGAAAATTTTACAAAAACGCTATAAAAAGCTTTAGAGAGTGTTTAGAGACCTTTGCATAACTTATTCCACGAGTTATATACCAAGGTTTTCCTTTAGTTTTCTTAAACTATTTATCCTCTTCGTAAGGAAATTTGACGTGTCCAAGTCGCACTAAAAATACAGCAATAGTAAGAACCAACAAAGTAACCCCAATTCCCAACATATCCCAAGGCGCTAATTCTTTTGAACCTAAAATGATGTAACGAGCCAACGCAACAATGGCAATATAAATTGGGAATCGAACGGGCAGCATGTTCTTTTCATAGTAAATGCCAATCATGGTAATGACTTCTAAATAGATAAATAATAACAATAAGTCACTCAAAGCTACATTTCCATGCTGTATCATTGCCCAGACTTCTTGTCCGATAGCAATGATGGTTGCAATGGAAATAATAATTAAGCCAGTAATTTCAAGGACTTTTAAAATTTTGTGGAAAATATTGTTACTATCTTTCATGTTATGCTCATTAATTAACTGACAGTTATTTTAGCAAATTTACGTTTGCCTACTTGAAATACAGCTTGTGTCCCTGCTGTGATTTGTTGTTTCGGGTTGGAGACTTTTTCACCGTTAATACTCACAGCATTTTGTTTGACCATGCGCATGGCATCTGAG
>JALWML010000167.1 GCA_027083915.1 Lysobacterales bacterium
CGTGTATGTTTTTTTCTTGTATTTGTTGTCCTTTAAAAACTCTTCTTCTACGGTGATTAAGTAACCGTGTTTACCATCCAAATTGTCATCAACATCTAAGGGTTCTATTTTGACAACTTCACAATTGGCACGTATTTCACAACCATTACGCTCTGCAAAAAATAAATAATTTTTCAATAAGGTGTTTTTGGCATTGTGTCGGCAACCCAAAACACAGCTACCACAAAACTGACACGTTGCTCGATCAGGACCATCGCCAGCGAAATAGGGATCTGAAACTTTCTCGCCTTGATTTTTATTCTTTTGGGCAAATAACACACCAGTGGAAACGGTTGTAAAGGTTTCACCACGTCCAAAGTCTTCGGCAACTTGTTTGAGCGTTTCATCGGCAATATTGGTGTATTCGTTTTTTGTTGTGCCTAACATGCGCTGAGCCAAAGCGTAAAAAGGAGCTAATTGTTGTTGCCAGTCTTTACGGCTTTTTTGCCATTCAGTGCTTTCAAAAACAGCCGATTCAGGAATAAAATGTACATTAGAATAAACTTGAGAACCACCACCAACACCAATACCATGAAGTATCATTGTTTTACTGGTGATGCTAATTTGGGTAGAACCGCGCAAACCAAGTTTTGGTTCCCAAAGATAATCTTTAGCGACATTGTTGTTTTCTGGGTATTGTTCATCGGTGCGCCTTTTACCTTTTTCAAGCACCAGAACTTTATTGCCTTTTTCTGTTAGGCGTAAAGCACTGACCGAGCCACCAAAACCTGAACCTATTATTATTTGATCGTAATCAAATTTTTTATTGTTACTTTCTATCATGCCGATTTAACCCTTAAATTTTGCCAAAAAGTTAATCACTTTATTGGCAAAATCACCATACGGCGGCATTAAATATTTTACTGCCGTGAAGTTTGCTTGATAAAAAATTGGACGCAATTTAGAAAAGGTTAAAAATCCTTCATAACCATGATAGTGTCCCATTCCACTAGCGCCAACTCCACCAAAGGGTAGGTCGTGTTGGGCAACATGAAATAAAGCATCATTAACCGTAACGCCACCTGACATTGTGTTTTCAATATAGGTATTGAGTAATTTTTTATTTTTACTAAAAGGATAAAGTGCCAATGGACGATCTTTTGCATTAATATAGTTGATAACTTCTTGTGGTTCTTTATAACTTTTAACCATCAAAATTGGTCCAAAGGTTTCTCTTTGGCAAATAATCATATCATCTGTGGTATTGAGTACCAGTGTAACAGGGAATTTTTTATTCTCAATTTGTGGTTGTTGTTCATTGAGGTTAATCACTCGCGCGCCTTTTTCTTCGGCATCTTTGAGAATATTTTGCAAACGCAAAAAGGAACGTTCATCAATTATTGATGTATAATCGTCACTATTAATATCTGGCACATGCTGTTTAACCCATTTTTGTGTCTCTGAAATAAAATCTTCAATCTGCGTTTCGTACACAAACACATAATCCACCGTCGTACAAATTTGCCCTGCATTAAATTGTTTGACAAACAGTATGCGTTCCACCGCTTTTTCAAGTGAATATTCAGGGTCAATTATGGCTGGTGATTTGCCACCCAACTCCAAGGTAACTGGTGTGAGATTTTTTGCGGCAGCTGCCATCACTTTTTTACCTGTTGCGCCAGAGCCTGTAAACATGAGGTGATCAAAGGGAATTTGAGAAAATTCAATACCAACTGTACCCGTTTCTTCAAAAAATTGCAGTTTTTCAGGCTTAAAATATTTTGGCGTTAATTCAATTAATAATCGCGTCAGGTTTATTGAGTTTTCTGACATCTTAACCATGGCACGGTTTCCCGCGGCAAAAACAGCCGATAGACCAGAAAAAGACAGGTTAATTGGGAAATTCCATGGAATAATCAAACCGACAACACCTAAGGGTTGTGGAATAACACGGTTTTTTGCACCAAAATAAATAGTTTTATCCACGTGCCTGTGCTGAACTTTCATCCATTTTCTTAGTTTCTTGATTGCGGAGTTGATATCATCAGTGACGACCACAATTTCTGCAAATAGGGTTTCAAACTTTGACCTGTTTCCATAGTCTTGACAAATGGCATCAACAATAGCCTCACGGTTTTCAGTTAATAATCGCTTTAAATTGCTTAAGTGTAGTTTTCTTTCTTGTCTGGTTTCATGGTGGCTATTTAGAAAACTTTCACGTTGCAGATTAAAGGCTTGGTGCAATTGTTGCTTAATTGGATTGTGTTGCTCTGTCATGATTTACTCAATTATCTCATGTTTCTATTTTACACCTGTTTTGGCTTTAAACAAAGCAATTCCAAGATAACCAAAGACGATGGCAAGTAATGGGTTGATGTAGTTTAATAAAGCATAGGGTGCATAATCAAGAGTTTGAACACCCAAAACACCAGTATAAAATACTGCCGTATTATTCCATGGAATTAAAGCGGTAGTTAAAGTAGAGCCTTCTTCTACACTGCGTGATAATACAGATTTATCAATACCTTTTTCATCGTAAGCTTTTTTATACAATTGACCATTAAGAATAATTACAATATAAGTGTCTCCCATAGATAAGTTGCCGATAAATGAAGTGGCAATGGTGGAAGCAACTAATGAACCGCCTCTTTTAATGCGTTTGATTATGCCCTTAAGCAAAATGCGTAAAAAACTAGCACCATTCAAAATTCCTCCCATAGCAATGGCTAAAATTGATAATAATAAAGTTTCTGCCATGGAAAATAAACCACCTCTTCCTAGTAGTTTATCGAGCATATCTGTTCCTGTATCAGTTGGCTTGTTTTGCCATAAAGCATTTCCAACTTCTGTGACTGAATGGTTTTGATAAAGTACAGCAATTATACAGGCAACAACAATGCTTGCTGTCATAGTTACTTCTGGAGCATATTTTTTTACACTCATCACCAACATGACCATAAGTGGTGCAAGTGTAATGAAAACATTCAACTTATAATGTTGTGCTAATACATCTTGAATGGAAATAATCTCTGCAAAGGAGGTTGTTTGATTGGATTGATAACCCAAATAAGCAAAAGCGATAAGTGTAATAATATAAGATGGAATAGTGGTATAAAGCATGGATTTAATGTGGGCATATAAATCGACACCAGAACTCATAGAGGCGAGGTTGGTGGTGTCCGAAACAGGAGAAAGTTTGTCTCCAAAAGTCGCGCCTGAAACTACCATGCCAGCCACCAATGGCAAAGGCACATTAAGCACCGTACCAATACCCATAAAAACGACACCAAGAGTACCAACAGTTCCCCATGAAGTGCCAATAGAAAGCGACATAATTGAACATAAAATTAAGCCAATAGGTAAAAACCATTGGGCAGTAATAAAATTGAGTCCATAATAAATCATGGCTACAACGGTTCCAGAATGCATAAAAGAAGCAATAACGATGCCAATTAAGCAAAAAATATAAATTGCTGATAATGATTTCGACAAGCTGTCGCTCATCATCTGCCTGATTTCATTAAAATCATAACCTAAGTAACGGGCATTAAGCGCAACCCAAATTAAAACAAAAAATAAGATAATATGTAATGATATGTTGAGTAGCAACATACCCAGAGAAATCATTAAAATCAAAATAGTGAAGACAGAAATAGCATGGAATAAAGAACTGACTTTTTTTGACATTGTTGACCTATTAAAATGAATGTTCAATATCATATCTTTTTTATAGCTAATATGCAAAGACCTTATTCTTAGGTTATAATTCCAAGCATGAAAAAATTACAAATTATCGTTCCAGTCTTTAACGAGCAAGAAGTTGTGGATGTGTTTTATGAAAAAATGAAACAAATTCTCGTTACCTGTCAAGTAGATTGGACCATTTTATTTGTCGATGATGGCTCGACTGATGGCACGGTTCAACACATTGAGTTTTTGCACCATAAGGATTCACGTGTTGGGCTCATCAGTTTAAGTCGTAATTTTGGAAAAGAATATGCCCTAACAGCAGGACTTGATCATGCCGATGCTGATGCCGTGGTGGTTATTGATGTTGATTTGCAAGATCCGCCAGAATTGATACCACAGATGTTGGAAGAATGGCAAAAAGGCTATGATGTTATTTATGCCACTAGGCGAAAACGCGAAGGCGAAACTTATCTTAAAAAAGCAACGGCTTCGTGGTTTTATAAAGTTATCAATAAGATGAGCAAAATATCCATTCCTAAAGATACAGGTGATTACCGTTTGATGGATATAAAAGCCGTTAGAGCAGTGAATAAACTGCGAGAAAGCAACCGATTTATGAAAGGTATCTTTGCTTGGGTGGGTTATAAGCAAAAGGCGATTTACTTTGATCGAAAAGAACGCTTTGCCGGTGATACCAAGTTTAATATGCGTAAATTATTTTCTTTTGCAATGGATGGCATTACCTCTTTTTCTTATGTTCCTCTTAAGTTTGCGACTTGGATTGGTACGGCTGTTGCCTTGTTCTCTTTTCTGTATGGCATAAAGGTTATATTAAAAGCCTTAATTTTCGGCGGTGACCCACAAGGTTATCCAACTATGATGGTGGTGATTTTATTCTTAGGCGGCATTCAACTAATGGCACTTGGTATTATTGGCGAATACTTAGGGCGCTTATTTGAAGAAAACAAACAACGCCCTTTGTATTTAATTGATAAATATCATCCACCTAAGACGGCTGATAAAGAAGATTAGTCTTTATTCTTTCCATAATTTGGTAAGAAGGAGGTGTTTCTATCTCCTTTGAAAAAGTTATTCATGAAATAACCTAAATCTGGATAGCGTCCTTTGAAAGTGTAAAGTGTTTTTATTATGCAATTATCTTTATAAATCATTTTATTTTTAAAATACCTTGTACCTCCAGTCTTGCAATATTTAAAAGTTGGTTTCCCTAGAAAAATAGTCTCTGCTAATATGTTTGGTTTTTCCAATCCTAATTCTTCAAAATGATAGGCTTTGCTTGCTGAAAGTAAAACGCGAGAATCAAAAACAGTTATAAAAAAAGATTCTTTCTTAGCATTAATATTAAGAACCTTTATACATATCCCGTTTTTAGTTTGATAAGTCTGCCATTGATAGAAGCTATTAAATATAGAATAAATCTTTTCATTGGTAAGCCAATACAACCCTGACTTTCTTTTGATTTTTCTACAGTCAATAACTCCCAACTCTTCGGCACTCATTAAATCATTTGCCAGTACCTTTTTCAATTCTTGCCATTTTTCTTGGTTTTCAAATCTATAGCTAACAGACTTATTTGGGGGTTTAGTAAATTCATTTGCTTTATCATTTGTCACTTCTTGTTTAAAAGCACAAGAAGTGTTCAGTATTGTAACAAGTAGGATAATTAAAAAACGCATAGAGTTTTAATTTATTTTCTAACCTTTACAAATTTTAAAGTAAATCTGTCGGTATTACCTGTGACTGTTTTTCTGCCGACTTCATAGCGCAATTCGTCATCAGGGCGGTAGTGAAGGTCGCTATAATCCACTAATTTAAAACCAGCATCCTGAATTTCTTTTATGGCAAGAACTGGATCAATTCGTCTGCGGTTTTCATTGTCATCACCTTGCATATGTCTACGGGTGTGATCCACTACACCATAAATACCACCGACTTTTAAGGCTTTATAGGCAGCATCATTCATGGCTTTTCTGCCTTCAAAATCAAAATTATGGTAGTTTCTAAAAGTTAAAACCATATCAACTTTTTTAGTGTCTAAGTCTGTATTCTCTATGGAATAAAACTTAGCGCCATCCTTTCGAAACATTTTGCTGCTTTCTGCTAATACTTTTACATTCTTAAAATTGTCTGTATTTAATAACTTTTTTTGGATGCGTGAAGTGCCATAAGCCACAGAAAAATCGCCCTTTTCTTTTAATGTGGGTGCTAATAGTTTGGTATACCAACCACCGCCGGGAATAAGTTCGACAACCTTCATGTTGTCACGCAAACCAAAAAATTTCAAAGTGCTTATTGGGCGACGATTTCTGTCACGTTGTTTTTCTTTGTCTGTTCGTATTGATGAGTCCATGGCAGAGACTAACTTGTCTTGTGTGGTTTTAAAATCATCTGCATAAGTTGCAAAACTCATGACTAAAAGTAATAATGTTTTCATGTGCTGGCTCTCTTTTTTATTTAGGTTAATTAAATTAGACAGCTTTAGGTTATTTCGTTCCAT
>JALWML010000168.1 GCA_027083915.1 Lysobacterales bacterium
ACAAAAGAGACAAGTGGCTAATTTATTAAAGTTACAAGTATTCCTCAATCATGATAAAAAAATTAAGATGTTACTCGTTAATCCTAGTAATAAAAATAGCATTGAGACAAAACATAAAATTCAATACCTACAAAATCAACTCTTTAATTTAATAAAAAATGTTGCTAGTGAGATTAGTCATTTACAAAAGGCTAAACAAAAACAAGAGGTTCTTTTGAAACAAGAAAACTTAAAGCAACAAGTCTTACTTGCAAAGCAAGATAAACTTTTGAAAAAAAGAAAGGTGCGTCTTGATACGTTAAAAGCACTTAAAAAGGAAATTAGCAAAGATACCAAAGAATCTAAAAGGTTAAGTAATGATGAAAAGAGACTACAACAATTATTTTTAGAGATTAAAAATTTATTAACGGATTTACCTGATTCATTGGGTTCAGAAAAACCCTTCAGACAACTAAAAGGTCATTTAATTCGTCCCGTCAAAGGTGTTTATACACACTCTTTTAAGTCACGAAGATCTGCGAACACTAAATGGAATGGAGTGGTTATAAAAGCAAAGCTAGGAGAGCCAGTTAAAGCCGTTGCTTATGGACGTATCGCTTTTGCTGATTGGTTGCGTGGTTTTGGTATGTTGGTTATTATTGATCATCAAGATGGCTATATGTCTTTGTATGGTTTTAATGAGTCAATAAATGTAGAAGTTGGAGATTGGGTCATGGAAAATCAAGCCATCGCAACAATAGGTAATAGTGGAACACTTGTCAATCCAGCATTGTATTTTGAAATTAGAAAAGATGCCAAGCCTTTAAATCCAAAGACTTGGCTGAAAAAGATGAAATAATTCTAACTACTTTGAATTAATTCTTTTTGTTGTTCTAATTCTGACAAATTCCATTTTGCTTTTTTTGCTAATTTTATAGCTGTTTTAATCGACTTTAATGCTTTTGCAGGTTTTTTTAATTTATTCTGAACCATTGCGTTAATTTGATACCATTGAATGGTTTTGTAAAATTTCTTTTGATAAGCATCTAAGTATAGTTCTGCTATCGCTAACTGTTGTGGTGTTGTATTCGGTAAATTTGCAATAACTCCCGCAAATTTAATTTGTGCTATATTTAATCCGTTTTTTGCTGCTTGATGTAGCCAGTATTCAGGTTTCTGATTGGATTGATTAATAATATCCTTGTTGCTACTCAACATTTGATAGGCCATATATTCAGCATCTGCATTGCCTATCTGTGCTGCACGCATTATCCAATCCAGTCCTTTTTGTTTTTCTACTTTGCAAGCCTCACCAAAGTATATATTTTTCCCTAAACGATATTGAGCATCAGTTACTCCATTTTGGGCAACATTAAATAACCATTGGTTGACTTGTTTTCCAGAAATTTCTCCTTTTTTCTCTAGGAAGGTGTCAAAAAGTATCGCATAAGAATATTGAGCTTCAAGGTCTCCTTTTTTGGCTCTACTAATTAAACCATCTAGGTGTTTTTGTTGTTTTTTTGATAGTTCATTTGAATCACCAAACATTTTGAAATTAATTCTTGTTGTTACAGAAATAGGTTCATGCATGTCATCAGATAAAGAAAACCTATAATGTTCAATAGATTTTATAGCAGACTTTGCAAATAAACCTTCACTCGGAATCTCATTAATTATATGAAAATCTTTGACAGAACCATCAGGGTAGACATTAAACAAGATGTCTACCCAGCCTTGAATTCCCTTTAATGCCATTTTTCGTGGATATTTTGGAGCTTCTCTATAGGTTATTTTAAACAAAGGTCTAGTACTTTTTGATTTAGCTTTTTCAGAAATAGGTCCTAATAATACCTTGCTATTGATTTGTGCATATAAGTCAAAATAGCGATCTGTTAGTTTATTGGCTTTAATTAATTGTTCTGGAGACAATTGTTTTGTAATTGCATGCGTTAAACTAGCATAGTTCCCAAAGGAATCTGATATTTTTGACCATGCATAAGCCTTAATTAAATTAGCTTTAACACCTTGTCCTTTTAGTAGCATAACCGCAACATTGTGTTGAGATTTTATGTTGCCAAATTTAGCAAGTACCATAAATTCTTTAAATGCATCATCATAATTCTTATCATAATAATTTTTTTGAGCTGAAATAAAGTCAGCTTGTGAATTAAAAGCCAGAACTAAAGTAAGTATAAGAAATAGTATTTTCATGAGTAGGTTTCTCTTTTTAGTGTTGCTTTATTGTATGTTATAAATATTTTTGTGTAAATACTAAAAGTCATTAATTATTAGTGATGAAAAACTAGCTAAAATATTATTAGTTAGTAAAATACAAGTCTTATTTAATTCAATTAGAAAAATGACGGAAAAGAACGTTTCAGAAAATTTTATCACCCAAATTATTGATGCTGACTTAGCATCGGGGAAACACACGCACGTGCATACACGTTTTCCGCCAGAGCCTAATGGTTTTTTGCATGTAGGGCATGTTAAATCTATTTGTTTAAATTTTGGCATTGCTGAAGATTATCAAGGATTATGCAATTTACGTTTTGACGATACTAACCCAGATAAGGAGTCTGTTGAATATGCGCAGGCTATTCAAAGTGATATTAAGTGGTTGGGTTTTAAATGGCATGATAAAGTGCGTTATTCGTCTGATTATTTTGATAAGCTTTATAATTATGCCATAGAATTAATTGAGAAAGGTTTGGCATATGTCGATGAGCAATCTCCTGAAGAAATACGTGAAAATCGTGGTAATTTTACTACACCAGGAATAAATAGCCCCTATAGAGATAGACCTGTGGCAGAATCTTTAGATTTGTTTGCTCGTATGAAAGCGGGTGAGTTTGATGATGGTAGTATGGTTTTACGTGCCAAAATTGATATGCAATCAGGCAATATTAACATGCGTGACCCTATACTCTATCGTATTAAACGGGCGCATCATATTCGTACTGGTGACAAATGGTGTATATATTCCATGTATGATTTCACTCACTGTATCTCAGATGCGCTTGAAGGCATTACTCATTCAATTTGCACACTTGAGTTTGAAGACCACCGTCCATTGTATGATTGGGTTTTGGATAATATTTCACTAGAGTGTCATCCACAACAGATTGAATTTAATCGTTTGAATCAATCTTTTACGATGATGTCAAAACGTAAGTTAAATGAGTTGGTAGAAAAAGGCAAAGTTGATGGCTGGGATGACCCTCGGATGCCAACCGTATCTGGTATGAGAAGACGTGGTTATATGCCTGAATCTATCCGTCATTATGCGCAAAGAAGTACGGTCACTAAAAAACCTTCAACCGTGCCGATGAGCCTGTTAGAAGATGCAGTTCGCCAAGATTTGAATAAAGTTGCTCCTCGCATTATGGGTGTAATTAAGCCGCTTAAAGTAGTCATTGAAAACTATCCAGAAGGGCAAAGTGAGATGATAACGGCAAAGAATCACCCGATGGATGAATCATTTGGTACGCGAGAATTGCCTTTTGGTCGTGAGTTATATATTGAAGCTGATGATTACAAAGAAAACGCAAACCGCAAGTTTTTCCGATTTACCGAAGGTCGTGAGGTGCGTTTACGTTATGCTTATTACCTAACTTGTCAACGAGCAATCAAAGATGAAGATGGAAATGTGATTGAACTCATTTGTACCTATGATCCAGAAACAAAAGGCGGTTCATCACCCGATGGTAGAAAAGTTAAGGGAACGATTCATTGGGTCAGTGCTGAATTTGCGGATGACATAGAAGTGCGTTTGTACGACCGATTATTCAATAAACCAGCTCCTAAAGGTTTGGGTGATTTGAATACTAATTCATTAGAAATTATTGAAAATGCCAAAATTGAACCAAACATCGTTAGTAACTCAGAAGGTGTGCGCTACCAATTTGAACGCATGGGGTATTTTTATCGCGATACCACTCATGAAAATAATAAACCAGTTTTTAACCGAATCGTTACATTACGAGATTCGTGGGCAAAACTAGAACAACAAAACTAAATAAAACTATGCAAACAACTGATACTATTTGGCACAACGGCGTGCTTAAACCGTGGGAAGAAAGTACCACACACGTATTAACCCATACCTTACATTATGGTGGCGGTGCTTTTGAAGGTGTTCGTTTTTATAAAACAGATAAAGGTCCTGCTATATTTCAATTAAAGAAACACACGGAACGTTTAATCTATTCTTCCAATGTTTTAGGTATGGAACTTGACTATAATTTGGACGAGCTAATGTCCGCTCAAGTTGAAATGGTTAAAGCTAATGGTTTGGAAGCAGGTTATATCCGTCCATTGAGTTTTTACGGTTATAAGGAATTAGGCGTATCTGCTAAAGGAAATCCTGTTGAAATTATTATTGCTAATTGGCCTTGGGGAAAATATCTACCCCATGATATGGTTGATATTAAAGTCAGTAAGTACAAACGAATTTCTCCTGAAACAACAGTAATCGATGCTAAAATATGTGGTCATTATATTGGCGGAATTTTATCGGCTATTGAAATGGAAGATACCAAATACCATGAAGCCTTATTTTTAGATCATGATGGTAATATTGCAGAAGGAGCGGGGGAGAACTTCTTTATTGTAAAAGATAAAGTGCTTTATACACCATCCCTTGGTCATATTTTACCTGGTATTACACGAGCAACCATTATTGAAATTGCGCAGCACTATGGCTATAAGGTGATTGAACAAAAAGTTACCTTAGAACAAGCTCAAGCTGCTGATGAAGCATTTTTTACAGGCACAGCAGTAGAAGTCACACCAATTCGTTCAATCAATGACAAAGTTATTGGTACAGCTGATGTTGTTGGTGATGTTACCGCTTTTATTAAGCAAACATATGATGATGTTGTACATGGAAGAAATGAAGACTTTATGAAATATTTGACGTTCGTTGAATAAAAAATAATGAAAATATACTAATGGAAACCTTTGCATAACTCGTTCAAGTATTTGTGCAAAGGTTTCTTAATTCTTGTCTTTCTTATTAATCGTAGATTTTTTTAGTATCGACTTTTTTAGAGAACTCTGTTTCCTTTCCTTTTGCCAGTAGAGTCGCTTGTTCAATCCATTTTTCTCGTTCAATACGCCCTGGAAATTTCATAAAGGTATCCATCCATTTAGCGTTGTCATCACTCCATGAGGCAATTTGATCAAAATGATAAACACCTTGCTCAAATAAGATGCCTTCTAGCACTTTTCCAATGCCTTTAATACGTTTGAGGTCATCGGCTTTGCCTCCCCGTGGAGCATTGAGAAAAGCTGGTATTGTATCGTTATTTTCAGCAGTAATTTCGGTAATTTCTTCTGCTTGATGGTTTTTCTCCACGAAAGGGGAGATTGTTTTCTTATTTGTTGTGATTTTTTCTTTCAAAGATTTATGTGCGGCTAAGTCTTTTTTACAATGAGCTAACCTATCACGTAACTTTATAAGTTCTACTTCATCCCTTTTATGGCTTAGTTTTTTCCAAAGCCAACCAATAATAAAACCAAGTATAAATGCGGCTAATAAACATAAGAAAATTTGACTCAATAGGTAATTCATTTTTTACTCCTCCAGAGATTGGACTTTAAATTCTATTCGGCGATTTTGTGAACGCCCTTGTTTTGTTTGGTTTGTAGCTATTGGTTGTGAAGAGCCAACACCTTTTCCTTTTAGTTTTCCACTGGCTACACCTTTTTGAAATAAATAATTTGCAACAGCTTTTGCTCGTGACTTACTGAGCTTTATATTATTATTTTCATTACCTGATTTATCTGTGTGACCAATAATTTCAATTGTGACTCCTTGACAAGATTTGACAGTCTTTGCTAGTTTATTGAGTAAATCAAAACTGTCACTTGAGATTTGTGAGCTACCAGAGTCAAAATGTATTTTTGATTCTTGCAATAAAGTGGTTAATTCTTGCTGGCAATGGTTAGCATCAAGATTACTTTGGCTAGATTCATTTGTAAGAACTGAGTCTACTGATTGTTTAACTGTTAATAAGCTTACTATGTTGGCTATTTGTCCAAGATTCTGAGTAATATCTTGTTCAATTCTATTTTTAATCGTTTCAGTAGCAACATACCCTTTTAAAGTGATTTTGTTACCTTCAAACGATATGTTAGCAGCATCTATTTGTTTTAAATGAGGAATTAATATTGATGTATATTTATGGTAGTCAACAGGTA
>JALWML010000169.1 GCA_027083915.1 Lysobacterales bacterium
CTGCTTTGTTTATACTTGTTCCATTGTGTTTAATATTTGTCGCACAAGAAGTGAGTAAAAAAGTGAATACGATTAAAGTTAAAGTAAATGATTTCATCTGTTGTCCTATGTAATTTTATTGTAAGACGACTCATACCCATAATGGTTACAAATATATTTCACAAAACATTTGACTCTATAGTATGCTTTAGGGTTTAAAATACAGGCTTTCAAATCTTAACAGTTAAAAACTCAATGAAAATTGGTCAACTCGCAAAAACTGTCGAAATAGACATTCAAACACTGCGCTATTATGAATCGCAAGGTCTTTTAAATGAACCCAAACGCTTAGATAATGGTTACCGTGATTATCCGATTGAATCGGTAGAGCGTTTGCGTTTTATTAAGAAAGCCAAATTGGTTGGATTTACCTTAAAAGAAATTAAAGATTTATTAGCCATTCAGGTGACAAAGGATGAACACACTTGCCAAGAAGTTAAGAGCTTCACCCAAATTAAGTTGGATGAAATTAATCAAAAAATCAATGAACTAAACGAAATCAAATCCGCTTTGCAAAAGATTCACACCTCCTGTTGTGGCGGTGATGAAACGGCAGCGCATTGTTCAATCTTACAAGCCCTTGAGAATTAATAAGTTGGAATTAAATATGAAAGAATTACTTTACAATTTGTACTACTTAGCCCTAGATGCATCCTTTTGGTTGGTTATCGGTTTGTTTATTGGTGGACTATTTAAAACCTTAATCCCAACTGAATTTTTACAACGGCATTTGAGTAATGAAGGCTTTGGCTCAATTATCAAAGCAGCTATTCTTGGTGCGCCTTTGCCCTTATGTTCCTGCGGTGTGATTCCTGCGGCAATGGGCTTGCGTGAAGCTGGTGCATCCAAATCTGCGACCACATCTTTTTTGGTTTCCACTCCCGAAACTGGTGTTGATTCAGTTTTTATTACTTATGCCATGATGGGTCCGTTTATGGCGGTGGTTCGTCCTATTACCGCTTTAGTTTCTGCCATAACGGCAGGGACTTTGGTTAGTTTTTTTGATTATGAAGAAGACCACAAAGCATTAGACAAACCACAGAAACACGAGAACAGTTGTTGTTCGACTAAGAATGAGCCAGAAGTTAAAGAGACTTGTTGTTCATCAAAAGAAGAAGTGAAAGAAAGCACTTGTTGCAGCAGTAAAGAAGCAGAGCCTGTGGTTGAAAGTTCTTGTTGCGCTACAAAGAAAGAATCACAAGCTGAGGATTCGTGTTGTTCTTCAACTCATACTGATGCAAAAGCTGAAACAGGTTTAATGGTAAAAATAATCAATGGTGTTAAATACGCCTTTACTGATTTATTGGATAACATAATCTTTTGGCTAGTCATCGGCATTGTATTTGCCGCGGTTGTTCAAACCTTTGTACCAAGTGACACCTTAATTAAATACGGTTCTGGCTGGTTGGGTATGTTGGTAATGTTGGTTGTTGGCATTCCGATGTATGTCTGTGCCACTGCATCCACTCCACTTGCCGCTGGATTTTTATTGGCAGGGATTTCACCAGGCGCTGTAATTGTATTTTTATTAGCAGGACCTGCGACCAATATGGCAACTTTAGGCATCATAACCAAACAAATGGGCAAACGTACTATGTGGTTATATTTGACTGGTATTATGTCAACAGCCTTAATTAGCGGGTTTGTGGTTAATCATCTCGTTGCTTTATGGCACATTGACTTAAGCAAGCACTTGGAAATGAGTCATGGTCATATTCCCGAATGGTTGCAACTGATTTCATTTTTGTTGTTATTTATCCTAAGTATAAGAACATTTATTAAACCATTTCATAGGTAGAATCACCACCTATTGAGATCCGAGTCTTATATCAACAATTTAAACTTGACAGGCATCAAAGTCCTAGCCCTTAGGGTAAATTTCAATACCTCTTTTGTATTAATTCCTGTATAATAATAGCATTACTATCATATATCGATAGTAATGCTGTTAATGTAATTTTTAGGCAACCTATATCTCTAGAGGAGACAACTGAAATGAATACAATAGCGTGGAGTACCGATCTAGAAATCGGCATCCCCCCAATTGATAAGCAACACAAACGCATCGTTGACTATATCAACGAATTAGAAAAACTTAAAGATAGCAACACAACCAAAGAAGTCGGCGATGTTCTCGAACAATTAGTTGACTACACCCTTTCTCACTTTGCTTTTGAAGAAGAGCTAATGGAAGAAAGTGGTTATGTATTTGTAAAGGCTCATAAACGAGTTCACCAACTTTTTGTTCGCAAAATAGCGAGCTATGTTGAAAGATTCAAGACTGGTGAAAATATTACCAATGAACTACTCAGAACTTTACGGACATGGTTGGTTAACCACATAAAAACTGATGATAATGACTATTCATTAGTAGTTAGAAGAAAAATGAATATAGTCACTCAAAAGAAGGGGTGGTTAAACAACGTAATAAATAAAATATTTGGAACAAAAGAGGCAATATCGTGACTTATTTACAATGGCAAGATAGGCTAGATACTGGAATCGGAGTAATCGATGAGCAACACAAACGTATTGTTGCTTATATCAATACCCTATATGATGTCTCACATCAAATTTCACCTCGAACAGAAGAGCTTAAACAAATAATCAACGAGTTAATGGATTATACCCTCTCACATTTTGCCTTTGAAGAATCCTTAATGGAGCAAGCAAAATTTGCAGAATTTGACAAACATAAAGAAAAGCATGATAAATTTTCCGACCTAATTCACTCATTCCAAAGAAAGTTTAAAAATGGTGAGGAAATAACTGAGGATTTATTAACTCTGTTAAATAACTGGCTATTTGGACATATTCTGCATGAAGATGCTCAATATATTGAAATTGTTAAAGAGCATTTCAATATTAAAAACACTCCAAGTAAGTAAGGTATATTATTTACACCCTCCATATTTGTGATGGTTGTATTAAACAACCATCACTACCTCTAAGAATCGACTAAATATCGAAATCAATTTCGCTTAATGGATCAACTATTTTTTTTTGACTCTTTAACTTGGGGTCTACCTTAGACTCTTTTTGAGACTTTGCTTCGGTCTTTGACTTGGCTTCAGTCTTTGACTTAGACTCTTCCTTTGGCTTTGCTTCAGTCTTTGGCTTAGCTTCAGCTTTAGGCTTAGTTTCTGTCTTTGGCTTTGCTTCAGCCTTTGGTTTAGACTCTGCCTTTGGCTTTGCTTCAGCTTTTGGGTTAGCTTCAGCTTTTGGTTTTGCTTCAGTCTTTGACTTTGCTTCTGCCTTTGGCTTTGCTTCAGCTTTAGGCTTTGCTTCAGCTTTAGGCTTTGCTTCAGTCTTTGGTTTTGCTTCAGTCTTTGGCTTTGTTTCAGTCTTTGGCTTAGTTTCAGCTTTTGGCTTAGCTTCAGCTTTTGGCTTAGCTTCAGTCTTTGGCTTAGCTTCAGTCTTTGGCTTTGCATCGGTCTTTGGCTTTGCTTCATTTTTTGACTTAGCTTCAGTCTTTGACTTATCTTCAATTTTAGGTGTTTTTACCTGTTCTTTGATTGCTACAACCTCATTTCCTGAGCTCTTTTGGGCTTTTTTAGCTGCATAAGATGCCACACTTCCTAAAGGTCTTTGCAATATCTCATCATTAGACTTAACTGCTTCAACTTCTTTATCTATAGGGTTAGCACTCTTTTGTTGAGGCTTAACATTTGCCGACTGCTTTTGTTGTTGAGGCTTCTGTTGCTGAGGCTTTTGCCCTTGTGGTTTTTGATTTTGCTTGGGTTGGTGCTTTTGCGATCCTTTATTTTGTGGCTGATTTTTATTATGTTGCGGCTTTTTATTTTGTGGCTGTTTTTTATGCTGCGGTTTCTTAGGCTGGTTCTTTGTATTGCCTTTATTCTGATTATTAGCTTTTTTATGTGGTGGCTTTTTATAAGCTTGTTTATTATTTTTATGCTGCTTATTAGGTTGAGGTTTTGATTTCTCAACTTTTTCATCTGAACTTGATGTAAATAAACTAAGCAACCAACTTTTTAAACCACTCTCACTTTTCCTTTCTGGAACTTGAGACTGAGGAGCAAGTACATCAACTGCTGCCTTTTGACGGCGAGGCTGGTGTTGCATGGATTTATTCTCAGCTTCTTCTTCACTTTCTGGTTTATGGAGCTCAATAGTATTAATATCAAAATTTTTCGATTCTGCTTTTTTAAGTCTATTTATATCAAACTGTGGCGATTGGTAATGCTCGTTTGCCACTATGTACATAGGTACCGAGTGTCTCTTTTCGAGTGCCGTTAATTCATCCCTCTTATCATTGATTATAAAATTAGCAACCTTGGTAGGTACTTGCGCAATAACTTTACCTGTGCCAGGCTTCATTGCTTCTTCTTCTAAAATACGTAAGATAGAAACGGATAATGATTCAATATTACGAATAAATCCATGCCCTGAACAACGAGGACAGACAAATTGGCTAGATTCGTTAATAGAGGATTTTAATCGTTGACGAGACATTTCAAGCAAACCAAATTTTGATATTTTGCTTGTTTGTACACGTGCTCTGTCATTGCTTACTGCTTCCGCCAGTTGTTGTTCAACTGCTCGTTGATTTTTGTGGTTACGCATATCTATAAAATCAATAACGACCAAACCACCCAAATCACGAATACGCATTTGTCGTGCTATTTCATCTGCCGCTTCAAGATTTGTATTAAGTGCTGTTTCTTCAATATCTGCACCTTTTGTCGCACGAGCTGAGTTAATATCAATAGCAATCATGGCTTCAGTATGATCAATAACTAATGATCCACCTGAAGGCAAATGCACTTCACGTGAGAACGCCGATTGTATTTGTGATTCAATTTGATAACGTGAAAACAATGGAATGGTGTCATTATAATAAGACAACTTTTTGAGATTATGCGGCATCACTTGCTGCATAAAATCACGAGTTTTTTCATAAATTTCTTTGTCATCAATCAAAATTTCGCCAACATCTGGACGTAAATAATCACGTATGGCGCGAATTTCTATGGCACTTTCTTGGTATAAAAAGCGCGGTGCTTTTATATTGGCAGCTGCTGATTTAATGGCAGTCCACACTTGATCAAGGTAGTTTAAATCCCATTCGATTTCTTCTACACTTCGACCGATACCAGCTGTTCGGACAATAACGCCAGAATCTTTTGGCTGTTTGACTTGATTTAGTACCGCTTTTAATTCTTGTCGCGCTTTGCCTTCAATTCTTCTAGATATACCACCAGCCTTTGGATTTTCCGGCATATAGACTAAGTAACGACCCGCTAAGCTGATATAAGTTGTAATGGCAGCGCCTTTATTTCCACGCTCTTCCTTGTTAACTTGAATAATAACTTCTGTGCCTTCTTTAATGGCAACATTGATAGGTGGGCGCTCTTTGGCTTTATTGGCAGCTTCGGTATAGTAGTTTCGGCTAATTTCTTTATAAGGTAAAAATCCGTGACGGTTAGCGCCGTATTCTACAAATGCGGCCTCCAAACTGGGTTCAACACGTGTAATTTTTCCTTTGTAAATATTTCCTTTTTTTCGATCTTCACCGGGGACATCTATATCGAGGTTATAGAGTTTTTGACCATCTGCTAAAGCAACGCGTATTTCTTCTGAATGCGTTGCATTAATTAACATTCTTTTCATTTGTAATTTCCTGTTTTGATGCTCACACAGGTAAGAAAACGCCTTAAATACAGGCTGTTACAGCTAGAACTGCTGCAGTAAATTGGTTATTGTCAAGCATGGTTTATTCCATCCCATGCGTTATTTGCCCACATTTAAGCGCTCAAATTACTATTTATGTTTTCCAACATTTTCCCAATAAAAGCAATCCATTGCCTTTTTAACTTATCTTGTGTGTGCATTTATTTTTAAAATGCTGATTAATATTTTGTCATCTAAAATGAGTTAGATTAACTCCTTGTGCACTGTATTTAATATACTCAACCTGTGTCTCTGGGCTGCTTGCTTCCTGCATTGAAAATCTTTTGTCATGAATCATTTAAAATATTCATCAAACTGTTCAGATAATTCTCTTGATTACCTGATTATAATCTTTTTATATCTATTTAGATTTTATATCTGTTTAAATAG
>JALWML010000170.1 GCA_027083915.1 Lysobacterales bacterium
GTGTTAACCAATACACAATATCAGCATGACAACAATATGTCGTAAACTACTATTTAGTGCTCTGTCTTAACCAATTTTATGATAGAAAAAAATAAAAATCAACAATGAAATTGTTTTGGGAAACAAATCCAAAACACGCAAAACTATGTAATTAAACTTGACAGGTCAAAACATATCAACCCTGTGGCAAAGTCTTTGCAATCGGAGGTTGGGAAAAGAGAGAAAAGCCGGCCTTCACCTTTAAAACCTCTGACTCAGATTTTTACTTTCTCAGCGATGAACCCGGTTTTCGCCCAGCACCCTATTTCGCAAATCGTGGAATGAAATGGATACAATTTCATAATGTACCTCAACCCGAAGAATACATACTCAAGCACTTTCTAAAAAAATCACACCACATTGTTTCATTAGGTTTAAGCAAGAAAAAACAAAAAGAACTTGGCTTGAATCAAGAGTAATTTGGTTGGTTTTTTGTATCATGGAATTTTATAGAGGTTTCATAAAGTTACACACATTTACAAGATACAAAGATGGAGCTGCAAATCGATTTAGGACTTATTAAACATCAAATTCAACTGACTCGCGGCTGATAAGTGGAGCTTATCTTACTGTTTTATTAATAAAAAGCTAGTAGATTTAGATTCACTAAATCTACATATTTCAATCCGATTCCTTAGATAATTCTCTTATCCATTTCGCCATTTGAGCAACTTCGTATTTTAAACGACTATTATCAAATCGGAATGTATTTCTATCAAGTCTTGCAAGGTTATTATTGACTAGTTTTTCATGTCCTGATTTAATCACTTCGCCATTTGTATTGGTGATGGTATAGTCAAATTCAACAACGCTTCTATCGGTGTCAACTCTTACTTCTCTAATTTGTTCAATGCCAAATATTATTCGACCTGCCATGTCAATATCAGTAAAATTGATGCTTAGATGAGAACCATCGGTGATATTTTTTTTCCATATCTTTTCAATATTATGACTAAAGTCTTTTTTCAACCTATCCAGTCGATCATTCGCACCTAGCCGTGTTTCAAAATCTGTAAATTTTTCAGGGTTTGTATAAGAAACTTGTGTCAATGAGTTGTCCTGAGCAAAGCCTGCAGATGCAATTACTATCAATGTGAGAAATATTATCTTTTTCATTGGAGTCACCTTTTTATCTATTTGACTTTTAATTCTAACATGCTTGAATGAATGTAAACTGAATATTTATGACACTACTGACAAGACGTTGTCAGTAGCATTGAATTAAACTTGGTTTTTAAATGAAAATGACTAGAGACCTTTACATAACTCTGGGACGGTGGAAAAAAGAATGGAAAATGCTCCAATCAAGGCAAAAAATGAGTCAAATAGCTCGCTATTTGCGAATTTTTTAACGCAGAGTGGAGTTTTTTACAACTTTTTTACTCGTTCCACGAGTTGTGCAAAGGTCTCGACTACTATGAAAATAAACAATGCCATTATAGAGATTGCCATCTTTACTGTAAAACAAGAATCTATCAATCAAGTTTCTGAAATTCGTTCAAGGGTTAAAGAATCGCTTCAATCTTTTAAAGGATTCATTTCCATTAACACCTTACAACCTGTAAACTCTAGTCGAGTGTTTGCCGATATTGCCTTGTGGGAAACATTAAAAGATGCTCATAATGCTGCAAAGGCGTTTGAGGAGGGTGATGAACGCTTTTTGCCTTATATGAATTGCATTGAGGAGATTAAATTTATGGGGCATTTTATAGAGAACAATAACAGCGAGGAAAACTTATGATTACATTACACGGTTTTGGAGAGAATTTAGGGGTAAAAGACCCTAGTCCAATGGTGTTAAAAGTTGATGCCTATATGCGCATGGCAGGCATAAACTTTAGCACTAACAACCACCCAAATAATTTACAGAAAGCGCCAAAAGGAAAATTACCCTTTATTGTTGATGATGGCAAAACCATTGCCGATTCACAGTTTATTATTGAATATTTAAAAGCCAATCATGCTGACTTAGATGAGCATTTATCTAAGGCTGAGAAAGCACAAGCTTATTTACAAACGAAATCTTTGGATGAAAACCTTTATTTTTGTTTAGTCTATTCGCGCTGGATGTGTGATGACACATGGCAAATCGTGAAAAAGGCTTTTTTTGGCAAGCTACCTCCTGTTGTTCGTTCTTTGGTTCCAAAATTAGTGCGTAAAAAATTGGCACGTAATTTACAAGGTCAAGGCATCGGTAAACACAGCCATGAAGAGATACTTCACATTACCCAACAATCCTTTGTTGCTCTTTCAGACTTACTTAGTGATAAAGACTACTTTTTCGGTCAAGAACCGAGTTCTTTTGATGCCAGTGCTTACGGTATGCTTGCTTCCTATATTGAATCAGACATTGATGATGAGTTTACGCAACTAGCCAAGACTTATACTAACTTGGTTGAATACTGCAAAAGAATAAAAAATAGATTTTATTCTTAAAGTATATTTCGACACCCAGAAAAAAACCGCTATTAAATTTATTAGCGGTTTTTTTATCTAACAATCATATTTGCTGGTTCTTAAAAAGGTATATCGTCATCAAAATCATCAAATGCCGGTTGATTCTGCGCTGGAGCTTGTTGTTGAGGAGGTTGACCTTGATTTTGGTTCTGTTGATAACCACCACCTTGGTTTTGTTGTGGAGGCTTATTAGCTCGTGGTGCTGCTGGTGCTTGTCCACCACTAGCATATTGACCTTGCCCGCCACTTTGTCGTGCGCCTAACATTTGCATTTCATTGGCAACAATTTCTGTTGTGTAACGGTCTTGCCCGTTATTGTCTTGCCATTTACGTGTTTGTAGTTTGCCTTCGATATAAACCTGTGAACCACGCTTTAGGTATTCGCCTGCAATTTCTGCTAAACGTCCAAAAAACACAATACGGTGCCATTCGGTTTTTACCACGTCTTCACCCGTGTTTTTGTCTTTCCATTGTTCTGAAGTTGCGACTGAAATATTAGTCACAGCAGCTCCACCCGTGGTGTATCGCACGTCAGGGTCTTGACCCATATTTCCAACGATGATAACTTTATTGATTCCCCTTGCCATTTTCTATCTCCTCTATAATTTTCGAGTTTATGTATAATTGCCCTCAAGAGCAATTGCTAAGAATTTGGGATTATACAAACTTATACAAACTTTCTAAAGCAAAATTAAAGAATAATTCTATTTTTGCCTAACTAAAAATATGGCAAGGGCAGCCAGAATAACTAAAACAGCTGTTCCATAAAAAACATGGGTATAGCCTGATTTCATCATAACCCCAGCTAGTGATGAACCGACAAAGGCACCTAAGAATTGAGAAGTTGAATAACCTCCCATAGCCGCTCCTCGGTATTTTTCACCTGCTATGCGTGATAGCATCGCTGGCATCGCCGCTTCTAAGAAATTGAAAAAAGCAAAATAAATTACAAGCATAGCCGCAATCATAATTAAACTCGAATTAAATAAACCCATCATGACTTGAGAGAATGCCAAACCAACTAAGGCAAAAGTGACGAATTGAAAATATTTTTTGCGTTTTTCATGAATAATAATCATTGGAATAAAAAACACCATTGAAATTAATAGCACTGGCAAATACATTTTCCAATGTTGCTTAGCGGCAAAATCTAATTGCTCTACCAAAATCAAAGGTAACACCACAAATACAGCTGTCATCACTGCGTGTAAAACAAATACTGATAAATTAAGCGAAATTAACTGCATATCTTTTAAGGTATGAAACAACTCTTTAAAACTAAAACCTTTTTTAATGTGCTTTTTGGGTTCTTTGACAAAAACATGCAATTGAATCAAGGCTAAAGTGGCAAGTCCTGCGGTTATCCAAAACAGTCCAGACATGCCAAACCATCCAAAAAGAATTGGGCCTGTAATAAAAGCCAACATAAAAGCCATACCAATGCTCATACCAATGGTTGCCATCATTTTGGTACGTTGTTCTGGTCGTGAAACATCAGCAACCAACGCCATGCCTGTTGCCGCAATAGCACCCATGCCTTGAATAGCTCGACCGATAATAACACCATAAATTGTAGTTGATAATGCCGCAACAACACTTCCTCCAATAAAGGTCAACAAACCTATAGTTAATATCTTTTTACGACCAAAAAAATCAGAAGCTAACCCTAATGGAATTTGCAATAAAGCTTGAGTTAAACCATAAACGCCAAGAGCCAATCCAATCAACAAAGGTGTTGAGTGTGGCAATGTTTTAGCATACACGCTAAAAACTGGCATAATCAAAAAAAGTCCATACATGCGCAAAGCAATCAACAAAGCAATTGAAAAGGCTGCTTTTTTTTCAGTTGAATTCAGTCCACTTGTTGATGTCATGATATTATTTACAAAATAAATTAGAAGTGACTAATATAGCGTTTTAACGGCAAAAACCAAGAAAAAACACGAATAAAATGTATAATAAGCTTTTTATTTAATTGCAAAAGAAAATTGACACAAATTAATCCAATTCAATCAATCGATGACGTTTTAAAAGTCACTCAAAAAGACATGGAACTTGTCAACCAAACCATTCGAAATTCATTGAACTCACATGTTGTGTTAATCCGTCAAATTTCAGAATACATTATCAATTCAGGTGGTAAACGACTGCGCCCAATTCTCGTTGTCTTGATGACACAAGCCTTTGGGTATAAAGGCAAAAATCATATTCAATTGGCTGCAATTATCGAATTTATCCACACAGCGACCTTGTTGCATGATGACGTTGTCGATGAATCGGATATGCGCCGAGGCAACAAAACAGCTAATGAGGTATGGGGTAATTCTGCCAGTGTACTGGTTGGGGATTTTCTCTACTCGCGTGCTTTTCAAATGATGGTAACAATTGAAAATTTGCAAGTCATGAATATTCTTGCTAATGCCACTAACACTATCTCAGAGGGTGAAGTTTTACAACTACTGAACATAGGTAATTTGGAAATCACCGAAGAACAATACTACCAAGTCATTAAAAACAAAACAGCACAACTATTTGAAGCTGGTTGTGAGCTTAGCGCCTTAATTAGTGATGCAGATAAGGAAACAATTAAAAAAATGTCGGCTTTCGGGGAATACCTCGGCATGGCATTTCAAATTGCCGATGATATGCTGGATTATGCCATTGATAACGAAGAACTCGATAAAAATATTGGCGATGATTTAGCCGAAGGAAAGCTCACCCTGCCATTAATTTACTTACTTGAAAATGGTAACCAAGGCGATAAAAAAGTTATCGCGGAGGCAATTAAGTCACAATCAACTAAACACCTCAAAACTATTCAAAAACGCATAAACGAAACACCTGCCTTGAATTATACACAAGAAAAAGCCAATGAATTTGCTAACTTAGCCAAACAACAATTGCGTGATTTACCGCAAAGCGATGCTAAAAACGCCTTATTGTTTCTCTGTGATTTTGCTTGTCATCGGAACAATTAATTGACTTCTTTTTTAAGCTGCTCGAGTAACACTTCATTCTCAGACTTCCAAGCTTCGTGAAAAACAAGTTTCGCTTGATTAAGAAGGTTTAAGGCTTCGGTTTTGTTGCCGAGTTCATAATAAACCAAAGCTTTGAGCTCCAAATAAGGATTGGCATCGGGTTTGTACTGTTCAAGATTATTTAAAATCTCCAAGGCTTTTTGGGGGTTGCTCTTGGTATAAATTTCAGCTAGTTGATTTTGTGTATCAACCACAATTTTTATGTCATTATTGGCTTTTGCTTGTTCGGTAATTTGCCCAATGAGTTTGATTGCTTTTGCTTTCTCACCAGTTTGTTTGTAGAAACGCGCCAAATAATAATCCATATAAACACGGTAACGTTGCAGGCCATTTTTATTGAGCATTTTCAAACGTTTATCCCATATATTTTTGAAATTCGAGGTGTTTTTTTGCGCCAGTTGCAGTTCAAATTCTAAAAACGCATTATCTAATTGCATTCCAATATTGTTACTTTGTCGTGCTAATTGCAATTGTTGGTCGATTTGGTGGCGAGCATGGGCAAATTTGAAAACATTCATCAATAAAACCGCATCGTAGTGTAAATAATTTAAATACAGAACATCATTTTTAATTTC
>JALWML010000171.1 GCA_027083915.1 Lysobacterales bacterium
GTTATCCGCTAAATTGAGTACGTAGTTATACAATGCAGGCATTAGATGTTTTTCACCTCTTTGTCAAAAGGGTAAAAACTAGGGTGACGATAAATTTTATCTTCAGCTGGTTCAAAATAGGCGGCTTTATCATTAGGATTGGATGAAATAATCTGAGTGGAATCCACTACCCAAATACTTTCACCCTCTTCTCTTCGGGTATACAAGTCGCGTGCATTTTGCATAGCCATTTGTGCATCTGTTGCATGAACTGAACCGACATGCTTGTGGCTTAAGCCTGCTTTTGCTCTTAAAAATACTTCGTATAGTTTCATTACGCCACCTCTTTTTTATTGTTTAATTTTTTAGCATAAGCCGCTGCTGCTTCTCTCACCCACGCACCATCATCATAAGCTTTATTGCGTGCGTCCATGCGTTGTTGGTTACATGGGCCGTTGCCTTTGATAACGTCGAATAATTCGTCCCATATAATTTCACTAAAATCATAATGACCTGTTTTTTCGTTGTATTTCAGATTCTTATCAGGAATAGTTAAGCCTAAATATTCAGCTTGCGGAACGGTGGCATCGATGAATTTCTGTCTTAAATCATCGTTACTAAAGCGTTTAATTTTCCACTTCATGGATTGATTAGAATGGGTTGAATCTTTATCACTTGGACCAAACATCATCAACGACGGCCACCATGTTCGATTCAGTGCGTCTTGTGCCATAGCTTTTTGTTCGCTCGAACCATTTGCCATCTTTAACATGATATCGTAGCCTTGGCGTTGGTGGAAACTCTCTTCCTTGCAAATGCGAACCATTGCACGCGAATAAGGACCATAAGAGGTTCGACACAAAGCCACTTGATTCATAATCGCCGCTCCATCAACCAACCAACCCACAGCACCGGCATCTGCCCAATTAAGTGTTGGATAATTAAAAATACTGGAATATTTGGCTTTACCCGATAATAAATCTTGGTACATTTTGTGGCGTGATTCACCTAAAGTTTCGGCTGCTGAATACAAATACAAACCATGACCAGCTTCGTCTTGTATTTTTGCCAATAAAATCAACTTGCGTTTAAGAGTTGGTGCACGTGTGACCCAATTGGCTTCGGGCAATTGTCCAACAATTTCCGAATGGGCATGTTGTGATATTTGACGTATTAATGTTTTACGATAGGCACTGGGCATCCAGTCGCGTGGTTCGATTTTCTCTTCCGCATCAATGCGTTTTTGAAAAGCTTCAAGCAGCTCAGGCGAATCATCACCCGCTTGTGAATCTCTTAGACCTTGTGAGTACATAGTTTGACCTTTTTGTTTGTAACGATAATTTGCAAAGAAACAGCAAAATCTCGCAGGTTTTATTGATTGTTATATTATAAATTCAACATTGAATTGAAGCAATGCTTTTATTTGGAGACTTTCAATGCAATAAATTTACAACAATCACATTTTTCGTAGGTTATATTTCACCAAACAAGCAATATTTAAGAATTATTGATTTTTTTAGTCCACTCTGCGATTCACACTTTGCGTGGGAGCAAGAATAAATTTACTACTATTCATACAACCCCATCATCACTTTCTCAGGTGTCATGGGTGAATGAAATTTGATTTGGTAATCAGGGTTAAAGGCTTTCATGGCATTGGCAATGGCAAAGTATGCGCCTATTCCGTACATCAATGGTGGTTCGCCTACGGCTTTGGATTTGAAAATTGCCATATCGTGACCATCTGTTTCTAAAGCTTCGACTTTAATGTCTTTGGCGATGGAAAATACATCGGGGATTTTGTAGGTGGATAAGGTATTGGATAATAATCGCCCTTCTTTATTGTATGCTATCTCTTCCATGGTCATCCAGCCGATACCTTGAGCCAGTGCGCCTTCGACTTGACCTAAATCCACGCCTTTGTTCATGCTTTTACCAAAGTCATGGACAATTTCTACACTGTCAACTTCGTAAGTGCCACGCAAACAATCAACCGTGGTTTGCACTAATGCTGCACCATAAACATGGTAAGCAAAGGGATGACCTTTTTCTTTGCTTTTGTCAAATTTGATTATCGGTGTTGCATAATGGGCATTTTCTGTGAGGCAAATGCGTTTCCAAAAGGATTTGAACACCAAATCTTTCCAATCCAATTCAGTCTTTTCACCATTAACTTCAACCACACCATTTTTTATCTCTAAAGTATCAACACCTACGGACAATTCATCAGCTGCGACATGTTTAAGCCGATCTAACAAAGCCGTACAGGCTTTGAGTAAAGCTTTACCGTTCAAATCGGCAGTAGCACTGGCAGCCGTTGGTGAGGTATTGGCAACACGTGTTGTATTGGTGGTTTCAAGTTTTATCAATTCAGGGTCAATCGAAAAAGTTTGGGCTGCCACTTGCAACATTTTGGTATTAACACTTTGACCCATTTCCACCGCTCCTGTGGATATTCCGACGCTGCCATCTTGGTAAATATGCACCAAAGCACGCGCGTGGTTCATTGGCGTGTTGGTGAATGAAATTCCAAAACAAATCGGCATGACTGCCATGCCTTTTTTGAATTGTTGGTTGTTTTGATTAAATTCTTGAATTGATTGTTCAACTGCATCAATATCCACTTTTTTATTGAGTTGCTTCCAGACTTTTTGTGCTTCGACTTTTTCAGCGATTTGTCCGTAAGAGAAGGTATCGTTTTCATTGAGTAAATTAGCTTGTTGGATTTTGTAAGCTGGTATGTCTAACTGTTCTGCCGCTTTAGCGATTGCCGATTCAATCACGTACATACCTTGAGGCCCACCAAATCCACGAAAAGCAGTATTAGGTGGTAAATTAGTTTTACAGGAATGAACGGTTGTTTTAACGTTTGGAATATAGTAACTATTTGTTGCATGAAATAATGTGCGTTCTGCGATAGCTGGTGATAAATCAGCAGCAGCACCTGAGTTTTGCAAAAACTGCACTTCAAATGCTTTGATTTTATAATTTTCATCCAAACCAATCTTAAACTGACTTTCATAAGGGTGGCGTTTGCCTGTCATTCTTAAATCATCGTGTCTGTCGAGTATTAATTTGACAGGTTTATTTAAAACATGTGTTGCTAAGGCTGCCATGCATGCCCAAGGTGTTGCTTGGTCTTCTTTGCCACCAAATCCACCGCCAAGGCGAGTCACATCCACTTCAATCTTGTGCATAGCAACGCCCAAAATACGTGCGGCAATGCGTTGTACAACGGTTGGACCTTGGGTCGATGACATCAGTTTGATGCAACCATTCTCCATCTTTTCAGCATAAGCCCCTTGTGTTTCTAAATACAAATGCTCTTGTCCGTTGGAAAAAGTCTCATCCTCAAGCACGTATTTGCAATCACTAAAAGCATCATCCACATCACCTAAGTTAAAGGAGCGTGCATCATTGATAAATTGACCTTTCTCAAAGGCTTGTTTTGCGGTGGTAATAACTGGCAACTCGGTATAAGAAACCTCAATGAGATTACGAGCTTGTTTTGCAATAAAATCAGATTGGGCAACAATAACAGCCATTGGCATACCTTGAAAATGTATTTCACCTTCACACAACAAAGGTTCATCCAATAAAATGCCTCCAACTTGGTTTTCGCCTGTAATGTCTTTGGCGAGTAAAATCTTTTCAACACCCGGAAAATTTTCTGCCTTTTGTATATCAATAACCACATCTTTAGCATGTGCCACATCAGAGGCCAAAACTGCCGCATGTAGGCAATGTTGCTTGGTTAAAATGTCGTCAATAAAAAGTGACTCACCACGAACGTGACCATTGGCATCTATATTTTTCATTTAGTAACTACTGAATTAGTGTAATTTGTCATTATCTCTTTTTGCCTAACTACGTGCAAGTTTTCAGAGCTGGTTTAATTGAACATTTGACTAATGCTCGAGAAATTTAGTTAAACCTTACCGTACTATTAGTGTAAAATAGCTAGTCTCTAGCCACCTAAACTTGAGAATATAATGAAATCCATAATTATTTATTGTTTACTTCTTACTTCAATAAGCTCTGCACAAAACAAGACACCATTAATAAGTGTTGATTTGATGATTACCCATGCCCAAATCTTAACAATGAATAAGAACAAAAAGGTTTACGAAGATGGCGTTATTGTCGTCAAAGAAAATCAAATTATCGCTATTGGAGACAAAAATATTAGCTCCAAGTACAAAGCGAAGAAAATTATTGATGCCGATGGCGATATTGCCATGCCTGGGATGATTAACTTGCATAACCACATTCCTATGGTGGCGTTTCGTGGTCTTGGGGAAAATGGTGTCGATAATCGTTTATTCAAATTTTTCTTTCCCTTAGAAAAGAAATTACTCTCTCGTGACCTTATCCGTATTGCTTCACGTCAAGCAGCAATGGAGTTGGCATTATCAGGTGTCACCATGGTCGCTGACATGTATTACCATGAAGATGAAGTGGCAAAATCCGTGGCTGAAGTTGGTATTCGTGGTGTATTGGGCGAAACCGTTATGCAATTCCCTGTGGTTGATGCACCTGAGCCTTACGGTGGTTTTGCCTACGCCAAAAAGTTTATAGCCGAATGGAAAAACCATCCACTCATTACGCCAGCGATTGCACCACACGCGACTTATACAGTTACGCCAGAATGGTTATTGAAATCCAAAGCATTAGCTGAAAAAGAAAATATTCCCATGCTGGTTCATATCGCTGAATCTGCTGGTGAAAAGAAATTAATTAGCGAAAGAATAAACCCAATCACTGATGACAAATCCATTATTGAGTATTTAAAAGACATGGGCTTTTTATCAGATAAATTATTAGCCGCACATGTTATCTTTTTAGATAAAAATGACATGAAAATCCTCAAAAAATACGGCGTTGGTATTTCTCACAATCCCAAAGCCAATAGTCGAGCTGGCACAGGCATATCACCTTCATGGAAAATGTACAAAATGAATTTAGATATTGGGCTAGGTACAGATGGTCCGATGAGCTCCAATCAAATGGATATTTTTAATGTCATGAGCTATGCTGCATCTGTCGCACGACTACCAAGCAAAGACCAGGCTCGTTTTACACCCTATGAACTGGTCGATATGGCAACCATGGGAGGTGCACGCGCCTTAGATATGGAAGATGCAATCGGTTCGCTAGAAGTAGGCAAAAAAGCCGATATAATAATTGTCGATACCGATGCGGCAAACACCCAACCCAACTACGACCCTTATGCAACTATAGCCTTTGCTGCCTACCCGCAGAATGTTACTCACACCATTGTTGATGGCAAAGTTATCGTAGAAAATGGCGAATTAACAACAATTGATATAAAGGAACACAACAAACAATGGATTCCATTGACTAAAAAAGTAGCTGAATTTGCTAAGACGCTTGAATAAATGCACCATATTTAACAATAAAGGCGTTTATTGTCATTAAATCGAACTCATTGGCTTGTTTATTGTTTTATTGATAGGATGTTTCCCCTGTTTCATCTATAATTCACGCAAATCAGGCATTGTTACAAAGTTTTAGATTTTGTCAATGCAGAATGAAAGAGCAAGCCGATAGACACTTTAGCGATTTAAACTCGCTGTCAACGTCCAAATTTTTCCTCAAGTTAATTTTACCCAAATAACATTTGGTTCTATTAAATCCTGAATTTACATGAAGTTCTTACATCAAAGCGGTGAATTTGATGTTGGATTATTTTTTATTCACCAAACAAAGAAGATATAAATTATGAGTAAAGGTACAGTTAAGTGGTTCAACCCTGACAAAGGTTTTGGTTTTATTACTCCAGAAGATGGCAGCAAAGATTTGTTCGTTCATCACACAGCAATACAAAGTGGTGGCGGATTCGCTACATTGAACGACGGCCAAGCGGTTGAATTCGAAATTGGTGAAGGTCAAAAAGGACCATGCGCTAACAATGTAGTGCCTCAATAAGAGAACACTCTATGTCCTGACCTAGAAATAGGTTGATGACATAATTGCAATAAAAAAGCCGGTCTTGTACCGGCTTTTTTATGTAGTCAAAAAAACACCGTCATACCTGCGAAGGCACACTAGTGTCCGGTTAAAAAAATGAGTAAGTTAATTAAAGTATTGCAATGTAAGGTTT
>JALWML010000172.1 GCA_027083915.1 Lysobacterales bacterium
TTGCAAAAAACTCAGTCGAAAATTATCCACCTTAAATAATAGAGAACTTTGCAAAACTCGAAGAACGAGTTAAATATTATTTTTTATCTTTTGCTTGCTTATAAACGCCAACTATATAACGTGTCATCGGATGAGTTGGATAAAAATCAATCATATACTGAACATACTGTGTAGCCTTTTGTTTCTGTCCATTGTCAATGTAATAATTGACAAGTGAAACAATCGGATCGACCAACAAGGGTGGTTTTACTTTTTGACGAATAATTCTATTAATAATATAGACAGCATCATTTTCAAAACCATGTCCTGCAAAAATTGCTGCTAAATTGAGCAGTAAATCATCACTTATACCTATTCTTCCTTGAGTTGTACTGAGGTAAACAGAGTAATGGTCATGAATTATATATCCCGATGTTTCTCGGTTTAATAAAAAACGAAAGTATTCTTCTGCGGCTTGATGGTAAATTTTGTCAAAAGGTATAAACTGACCATACTCAAACCTGACCCGATAAAGATTTTGATTTTCTGGATCTTTTTTAATTGCTTTAGTCATTAATTTTACAGCACGTTTGAACTTGCCTTTTTCAACTAAAGATGCGGCTTTGATTTGATATGTCACTATATGTTATTACCTTTTTAATTATTACCTAACCAATATAAGGTAGTGTAATATAATACGACATTAAAATACAGATTAAATGTAATAAATTAAAATGAAAACTCTGCATCAATAATAATTACTTCTATTAAAGAAAGATCATGATTTCAGTGTAATATTAACCCAGTGACATGAGACCATGTTGTGCCATGGACATCACGTCATTTTTACCAATGATAAAATGATCTAAAACCCTCACATCAATTAACTTTAATGTGGTAATTAATTTTTTTGTTATATCAATATCAGACTGACTTGCTTTTAAATTTCCTGATGGGTGGTTATGAGCAAAAATAACTGCAGCTGCATTATTTTTTAAACAGGATTGTGCTAAAACTCTCGGATATACTTGGGCTTGATTAATTGTACCGATAAATAAATTCTCAATCTTAATGAGTTTGTTTTTATTATCAAGAAACATACAGGCAAAGACTTCATGCTTAAAATCAAAGAAATGACACAGTAAAAAGTTTTTAACAACCTCTTGGTTATTATAACTATGCGACTCTTCAACTTTACCATTAAAATGCCGTGTTACTAATTCCACTGTTGCTTTTAGTTGACAATATTTGGCACTACCCAAACCTTTAACTTGAGTAAAGGATTTTAAATTAGCCTCTAATACATGATTGATACTGCCAAAATGGTGCAACAACTCTTGAGCTAACTCAATAGCAGACTTGCCCTTTATCCCTGTCCTTAAAAAGATAGCTAACAATTCAGCATTGCTTAAATGCGATGCACCATATTGCAACAACTTTTCTCTTGGCTGCTCAGATTTCGGCCATTGATTAATTCCCATAACATTCTTCCAAAACAACCCATTATAGTGCCCGTAACTAAAATTATTATCAGCAAAATGCTTAGGTAGTTGTAAGAAATTTACCATAAGAACTAGTGAAAACGCCATGAATGGTTTAAAATTATTGCGTTTAACCAAACTACATATAAGTTGAATAAAATAGAACTCAAAATAATTAATAAAGAATTCATTGCACAATTTGGGCTTCCCACTCACGCCACAAAAGGGTCTGCAGGTATGGATTTAAGAGCATGTCTAAGTCAAGCTCTAACCATTAAAGCAGGCGAAACTCAACTGATTCCAACAGGCATATCTATTTATGTAAAAGACAGCAATCTAGCTGCAATAATATTACCTCGTTCAGGATTAGGGCATAAACACGGACTTGTTTTAGGAAATCTCGTGGGGCTTATTGATTCAGATTATCAAGGTGAATTATTTGTATCTTGCTGGAATAGAGGCCAAAATGACTACACAATACAAGTTGGAGAAAGAATTGCTCAACTTGTTATCGTTCCTGTTGTACAAACACAGTTTACTGTTGTTGACACTTTTACACAAACAGACAGAGGCGAAGGTGGTTTTGGTCATTCTGGTAAATAATCAATGAGACCTTTGTATAACTCTGGGACGGTGGAAAAAAGAATGAAAAATACTCCAATCAAGGCAAAAAATGAGTCAAATAGCCCGCTATTTGCGAATTTTTTAACGCTGAGTGGAGTTTTTTGCAACTTTTTTACTCGTTCCACGAGATATGCAAAGGTCTTTAAATAAAGGAATAAAAAAAATGACTAGAGCAACAAAACACAATCAAAAAGGTTTTTTTACCAGTGATTTAACCAATACACTTATTAGCTCTATATTTATCCTATTAGCCCTCGTTTTAACAATTCTCTTTTCAATGACTTTGTTAAACATAGTTAAAGAAGAAAAAACGAGGTCTTCCCTGAACAGTTTTTCTTCTGAAATCGTAAATGTTATTCAAAACAATTTCTCTAAAACAACTAAAGAAGTCAATGATATAGCTCTACAACAACTCTCCAAAGAGCCACTAGAAAACAACAACGCAATTATAGAGAAAATAAAAAGTGCCTTACCAACTGCCTTACGTGTAAAAATCGTTGAACAAGACTTAAATACGATTGAACCTCAAGATTTTCCCGAAATCAACTATGCTACCTTAGACATGCTTAAGAAGACGAAAAAGGACAACCATAACCCTATTGCAGAGATACACTTATTTGGACGACAAAACCAATACCTTAACTATGTATACATTATGGATAATAACCAAGATAAGTACCTTGTTATTAGCTTACCTGTTCAGGTGTTATTTAAGAACCTATTAACTCAACAGATAAAAGAAGGCCAAGTAAAGCTTATACAGAAATCAGGCAATTATAGTCTTGTCAATTTAAAAGTATGGGGAACAACAAATACAAAAGATTTAATGCCACTTAATTCGACAGCAATAGCAAATAGTTATTTCAGTGTGGAATCATCCTATGTACCACCATTTTTCTTATTCAGAGGCATTACAACCTTATCTGCAATTGTTGGCTTACTTTCCTCACTACTTTTATTAGTAGGAGTGAGCTTACTCTCCATTAAAAAAATCAAATTGCAAAGACAACGGAAGAGAGAACAAAACACATATGTTCACGTTGCTGAAGTTAATTCACCAAAAAACATTGCAGAAACTATCGACAAACATAATGAAAATTCAATGGAAGCTAATACAAAACAAATTAAAGAAGTAGAAATAGACAAATCAATATTTAGAGCCTATGACATCAGAGGTATTGTTGATGAAGCATTAACAACTGATGCTGTTCGCCTGATTGGTCAAGCAATTGGCACAGAAAATATTAAAAGAGGGAAAACAGAAATCATCGTTGCACGAGATGGGCGCCTGTCTGGAAAAATGTTACTACAAGCCTTAATTGAAGGACTAACTACCAGTGGCTGTGACGTTTTAAACATTGGAGCTGTACCAACTGGAGTACTTTATTTTGCTACACATCACCTAGGGACAGGGTCAGGTGTGATGCTTACTGGCAGTCATAATCCTCCCAATTATAATGGCGTCAAAATCATGTTGGATGGAGAAACCTTGTCGGGAAAACAAATAATGGATCTTTATAAGTCCATCATCAACCGTGAACTTGATACAGGAGAAGGCAGCGAACAAGAAATGGATATTGTTGATGATTATATCGATTATATTTCATCAGATATTCAACTTGAAAATGAATTAAAAGTCGTGGTTGATAGTGGCAACGGAATTGGCGGTGAGATTGGCCCACAACTACTGGAAGAAATTGGCTGCGAAGTTATACCTTTGCATTGTGAAGTGGATGGCAGCTTTCCAAACCACCACCCTGACCCCAGTGTGCCAGACAACCTTAAAGATCTTATTGCTGCAGTAAAAGCTTCTGGTGCTGATTTGGGTATCGCATTTGATGGCGATGCAGACAGACTTGGTGTGGTAACGAACAAAGGAGAAATGATCTATCCTGATAGAATATTAATGCTCTATGCACAAGATGTGCTAACTCGCCAACCTGGAGCAAGTATTATCTTCGATGTGAAGTGCACAGGACATTTACCAAAAGAAATTGTGAAAAATGGAGGCTTACCCATAATTTGGAAGACAGGGCATTCCTTTATTAAGGCTAAAATCAAAGAAACCAATGCTGCTCTTGCAGGCGAAATGAGTGGGCACTTCTTTTTCAATGAACGTTGGTTTGGCTTTGATGATGGCATTTATGCTGCAGCGCGATTACTTGAAATTATCGACCATCAAGATCGACCTGCTGATGAAATTTTTGAAGAATTACCCAATAGTATCAGCACTCCTGAACTTAAGTGCCATACAAAAGAAGGGGAAAATTATGCCTTTATGGAAAAATTTCAAAAAGCAGCTCAATTTCCCGATGCTAATATAACAACAATTGACGGAATTCGAGCAGATTTTGCTGATGGTTGGGGATTAGTTAGATGCTCAAATACAACACCTTGTTTAGTTTTACGTTTTGATGCAGACAATGAAGAAGCCTTAGAAAAAATCAAAGAGGAATTTAGAGCCCAGATTCTAGCAGTAGATGACAGCCTTACACTGCCTTTTTAAAACTACACTTGCAGATTGATTTATGCTATTATGTAGGTAGTTGAATTTTTAACCTGTTATTTTGCGTTACATAATGTAACGTAACAAAAGTGTTACACTAAAAATCATGCAATTAAACTATCAAATACTAATCGTCGATGATATTTCTGAAAATATTCAGGTAGTGATGAATATTTTGAAGGAAATGAGCTATGATTTTTCTTTTGCTCTCAATGGAAAAGAAGCTTTAGAGTTAATAAAAAAAAACCACTACGACCTTATTCTTCTTGATGTGATGATGCCGGATTTAGATGGATTTGAAGTTTGCCGCCTTATAAAGGAAGACAAAAAACTCAAAGACATCCCTATAATATTTTTAACCGCACGAACAGACATTGATTCCATAAGTAAAGCCTTCAGAAATGGAGGAAACGATTATATCTCTAAACCATTCCATGCAGAAGAACTCTTAGCAAGAGTTAATACACAATTACAACTCTATACTGCAAAACTAAAATTAGAAAAGAAAAACACCTCACTCATTACAGAAATCACCAAAAAAGAAAACCGATTAAGTTCTGAAATAGAAATGAATCAAAAAGAAATGATTGCCATTCTAACCGAACTTATGGAAGTTACCTCTGACGAAACTGGTCAACACCTTAAAAGAGTAGCCAAACTATCTCAGTTACTAGCAAAGAATCATCCTAGCATTTCCGAAGAAGAAGAAAATATAATCTTTCACGCCGCACCAATGCATGATATTGGCAAAATTGCCATTCCACTGGATATCTTGCATTCACCTGAAACGCTTAATTCTGAGCAAAGGACAATAATGAAGACCCACACCACCCTTGCCAATAGATTCTTAAAACACTCCAACAGAAAGTTTATCAAAGGTGCATCAATTATTGCCTCCCAACACCATGAAAAGTGGGATGGTTCGGGTTATCCACAAGGACTTGCAGGAGAAAACATCCATATATTTGGCCGCATTGTTGCATTAGCTGATGTATTTGATGCATTAACTCATGAGAGACATTATAAAAAAGCATGGACAATTGAGGAATCTATTAACTATATCAAAAAGGAAAAAGGAACTCATTTTGATCCTACATTAGTAGAAATCTTAATTAATAAGATAGATGAAGTTAGCCAAATTATTCAAGCTTAGTTTTTATTTATTTCTGGTATTTCATTTTTCAGATGCTTATACAAAACTACAATTGACTCAAGCTCAGTTGCAATGGATTAAACAACACCCTACAGTTAAAACAGCAGGAGGGATAGATTGGTCTCCCTTTGACTTTGTAGAAAAAAAACTAGATAAGCAGTTAAAACACGTGGGAATTAGTCATGATATTCTTGAACTCATTTCAAAAAAAACAGGATTGATTTTTGAAATAGAAATCGACCAATGGAAAAACAACCTAGCAAAAGTTAAAGCAGGACAACTGGACTTATTACCGATACTAAACAAATCTCCACAACGAGAAGAATACCTTAAGTTTACTCATTCTTATTAC
>JALWML010000173.1 GCA_027083915.1 Lysobacterales bacterium
GGATAACTCTTCTTTTTTATCAGTAATATTTTTATAAGTCTCAATTTTGTATTTCGTCCACAGTGTGCCTATTGGGATGTTTTGATGAATTAAATCATTAACAAAATTCTCCTCTAAGTTGTGTAAATAGATTTTTGATTCAGCACATAACCAATTAATTTTACTGTCCTTTCCTTGTAAGTAAATTTTCCTTTCAAGTAAAGAAGATTCTTCATTGATTTTTTCATGTAATTTGATTACGGTAAGCTTCTCGTGAGCAAGCAGTTCTATTAGGTCTGTAACAGTACCGTCAGTGTGCATTAACACTTGTAGTGAAAGAGGGAAGGGCGATAAATCTAACATGAAATTTTAAAAACCCGTACCAAGTCGTAAATAAAATCTAAAGTCTCCGTCATTAGAATAACCTGTTCCCAAGAATAAAACTGTATTGACTACATCTAGTGAAATACCAGCTGAATAACCATAGAGCATATCTTCAAATTTAATGTGATGCTGCCATACATTGCCGTAATGACCTTTGACAATGAGTTTTGGTGAACCAAATATGGGTAAATCAATTTGTTCTAAGTCGGTAAATGCGCCGAATTCCATGACAATGGCATTGAGTCCAAGTAGCGAGTGTTGCGGATAACCCGCAAAATTATCTAAACCACCATAGGCAAATAAGACCTCACCATCATCAGCATTGTTGACAAAATCGCCTTGAAAACCAATATGAAGGGCAGTATTTTCTGAGATTGGGAAACGTTGAAAAATATCAAAATTAAGCCACTGTACCTTATCCAATAAATTGACTTCAGTAATTAGGTCAACTCCTGAGCGAGCATATATGGGTTTATTTAAAGTATCTAAACCGTAACGAATTTTTAGACCCGTAGCTCTATCGATTGCGGTTTTAAATTCTGAGCGATTAATGACAGGAACAATATTTTGATCTAAAAACCAAATACCTGCTCGCAATTCACTGTTTTCGGTTAAGTTGACACCCGCATCAATCCCAAAAGCGAAGTTTTTTATGTCATATTCACCAGTTGGTTTTATGTCAAATTCTTCGGGAATATTTTGACCAACTAAAGATGGATTAAAAATATTTCCATAAAAACGTCTGCTATCCTTAGACATAAGCAAATTAGCGCTTAAGAAATATTTATCAGCAAAATCCATCGGTTGATTGAGTTCGGATTTCCACTGTAAAACACTGCCCACACTAAAATCATTAATCCATTCGCCACCTTTTCGGTTTATATTGTATCGGTGATGTCGAGCGAGCAATGAAATTCGGGTGTTGGAATCAAAGTCATCTGCCACTTTTAAACCAAATTTTAAATAATCTGGCCCCCAATTCTTTTCTTGAATAGTAAATTCAATACCTTGTTGGTTTTTATCATTTGTTACCACTTTGTAAGTAACAGTTAATATATCATTATCCACAGCAAGGTCATCAGCTAAATCCTGAATTTCAGCTACAACAAATGGTTTATTAAGTAGTATTTTAGTTTTGTGTCGTAGTCTTTCTACTGATGTTCTTTTGTTTCCAGAAAAATGGATAAACTCAATTTTTTTAGGAATATCCTGAATAAGAACTCGTCGACTTTCAATGCTTGTTAGGTAATCATTTTCATTTAAACTTAAATGATCAAGAACCAGAGATTTTGCTTTTACACTTTGAATTCCTGCTTCAATAAATTCAGGATATTTTTCAAAGTCACCTGCACCCAAACCTTTTAAAATAGGAGCGATTACTATATCAGCTAAGCCCAAAGACTGTATAGTGTTTTGGACCAATGCGACATCAACGCTTTGGTAAGAGACTGAAATGATTGAGGAATTTTCGTCAATTTTATTTAAGGGGGAAGAAATATTTACAGCGATAACAATATCAGCCCCCATTTGTCGAGCTACATCAACGGGCAAATTATTCAGAATGCCACCATCGGCTAAAAAGCGTCCTTGGTATCTAACAGGGCCAAAAACCAAAGGAATAGCCATGGATGCGCGCATTGCCATAGCTAAGTCACCATGGTCAATGACATAAGGTTCAGCGGCATTTAAGTCGGTTGCTACAGCGCGAAAAGGTATAGGAAATTCGTCAAAATTCTGTGTTTTAATGGAACCGACTATGCGTTGTAGTTCAAGCATAATTTGTTGACCACCAGCAAATCCTTTGCCGCTACTCGGTCCAGATTTGGATAAGCCAAACTCTAAGTCAACAAAATAATCCTTATCGGCTTGTTTTGCACTGTAATTTTGATTGACTCGATCAGTTGTTGGTCGAAATACACGTTCCCAATCTATGGATTTTACCACCCATTCAAGGTCATCAGTGCTCATGCCTGTGGCATAGAGACCGCCGACAATACTGCCCATTGAAGTGCCTGCAATATAATCAATAGGAATCTTTTTTTCTTCTAATGCGCGCAACACACCTATGTGAGCCAATCCTCGTGCACCACCACCAGAGAGCACAAGACCAATCTTTGGCCTGTTGCTATTGTAAGCATCAGCACTGAAAGTTGCTAAAATTAATACTGCAATTAAAAAAGCAGTTATTTTCCCCATTGTTTTATCCATTTTCTATAATAAATATATACTGTCGTTGAGCGCACAATAAAAAAACTAAGAAAAGCAATCCACAAACCGTGGTTATCGAATCTTCTTAATAAATACCATAGAGGAATATAACAAAAAATGGTTGCTATAACCATAGAATTACGCATTATTTTTGCATTAGTTGTAGCAACAAAAACACCATCATAAACAAAACTTGGCATAGCGATTAATGGAATAATGATAAGCCAAAATATATAAGCGTAACTGTATATTCGAACTGGCTCAATTGAAGTCAGTAAGTTGATGAGATGTTTGCCAAAAACTAGATAGATAAGACTAAATGATATAGCTACAGCAAAAGATAGAATAAATACGCTGCGAATGATTGCCTTGAACTGCTTTTTATCTCGAGCTCCATAGTATTTACCACATAAGGATTCAACAGCGTGAGCAAAACCATCCAAACCATAAGACATAAGATAAAAAAAGTTTAATAATACAGCATTTCCTGCAAGTGATAATTCTCCTAACCGCGCACTGCCTTTTGTCATGAGTGCAAAAACAGCCATTAAACAAAGGGTACGTATGAAAATGTCACGATTAAGCATAAAGAACTGTTTAATTTCTTCTTTCTTAGCTAACCAATTTCTGAGTTGTTGTAATTCAGGAATTTTATATTTGGTGTTAGTTAAAAAATAAATGCCAGTTAACAAGGCTAAATATTCAGATATCAGTGATCCATATGCCACACCAGCAATGCCAAAACTAAATTTCAAAACAAACAGGTAGTCAAGTAGCATATTTCCAACTTGATTAACTAGCATGATGAGTAAAACAGTTTTTGACTGTTGGATGGCTAAAAAATAGCCAACTAAGACATAGATTATTAAGGTTGCAGGAGCAGAAAAAATTCTTATAGCAAAATAACTATGTGCCATATCTGCAACCATGCCTTGATTCGAGGTAAAGTGAATCGAATAATAGCCAAGCCATTTTTGAAAGATTAACAGAACTGATGCGATGACAATAGCGATAAGTAAGGCTTGAGTGAGTTGCAAATTAATTTTGTTTTGGTCGTTTTCACCCAATGATTGTGCGATAAGTCCTGTTGTACTCATTTTTAAGAAACCAAATCCCCAAAATAATACATTGAATATTGTGGCGCCAATATTGATAGCTGCTAGGTATTTAGGTGAATCTAAATGCCCAAGGATAGCAGTGTCAACAATTCCTAACATTGGAATACTGATGGCAGAAAGTATCATGGGTATGGCAATGCTGAATATTTTTTTATACATTCTTTACTTTTGGCACATGTAATCAGGGCGAAGCTTTGATAAAATGACTTTATTATATTTAAATAGAATCAAATCATGACAGATAATCGCTACCCTGTAAATAAACAACAATCTAAAATGAACAAATTAAAATTAACTAAATGGCTGCTGATTTTATTTGTTCTCGTTAATATCGGCTTGATGCTCTATTTTGATAGAGAACCAGAAATATTTGATGTTAACAAAGTGGCAAAGCAACGTGCTGATTTACATGGACATCGTATGGTAACAGGTTTTACGACAACCTTAACTTTGTGGAAGGTCGCAGACACTCTTTTGCATAAACCTGGTGGCTATTTAACCAATGATAAAATGCCACCATCAGTGATAATGGATAATATACCCAACTGGGAATATGGTGTATTAGTGCAAATTCGTGATTTAGCGCGCACCTTACGTAATGACTTTAGTCGATCACAATCACAGTCGCTTGAAGATGATGATTTAAAGATTGCTGATCCAAACTTTCATTTTGATAATAATTCATGGTTTATGCCGAGAACTGAGGATCAATACTCCGAAGCAATGGACTCATTGCATCATTATTTAGAAAGATTAAGTGATGATAATGATGCAGATGCACAGTTTTATGCGCGTGCAGATAATCTTGTTACTTACTTAAAATTAGTCGAAAAAAGATTAGGTGGTCTTTCGCAAAAACTAAGTGCTAGCGTGGCTAAAGATCGATTAAATACAGACCTTAGTGGTGATACAGCAGCAACTCAGTCAACTTATAAGCCAAGTGAACTGAAGGTTAAAACTAATTGGTTCAAAATTGATGATAATTTTTATGAAGCACGAGGCTCAACATGGGCATTGATACATTTTTTACGGGCAATGGAAGTGGACTTCAAGGGTGTTTTAGAAAAGAAAAATGCTGTAATAAGTTTGCGTCAGATAATTAGAGAATTGGAATCTACCCAAGAAGCGGTGTGGACACCAATGATTTTAAACGGATCAGGTTTTGGTTTTTTTGCCAATCACTCTCTAGTCATGGCATCTTATATATCCAGGGCTAATGCGGGGATCATAGATTTACGTCAGTTATTGGAAAATGGTTAGGTTTGTGTTTATAATGTAAGCATGAATAAATTATTTTTATGTTTCTTATGTTTGCCACTGGTTGCTCTTGGGAATAACAAAATATCCAGCCAACTTCAATCTGATTTAAAAAATAAAGAATCTGTTGAGTTGTATTTGTTGTTAAATAACACACATGCAATAAAGGCTCCTCAAATTGGTAATAGGCTAGATAAATTGCAGTTTGTAATTGCTCAACTAAAGTCAAATGTAAAATTAAGTCAGGCTAAATTTGAAGCAGAGCTTAATAATTATGCTGAAGACTATAGATTTTATTGGGTAAATAACTCGGTTTGGGTTAAAGCAAGTAGCCTAAATGCACAAAAATTACTACAAAACAACCAAGTTGTGCGGGCATTTGCAAATACAGCACAGAACCTTACAGTCATCGAAGATAACTCTCCAGTACATAAATCTGTTTCTTCTGTAGGTTGGGGATCTACCATGATAAATGCTCCGGCTGTTTGGGCATTAGGTTTCAGAGGGCAAAATGTTATCATTGGAGGTCAAGATACCGGTTATAAATGGGATCATGATGCATTAAAAGAAAAATATGCTGGATGGAATGGACTCAATGTGGATCATAATTATCGTTGGCATGATGCCATACATGTCTACAATGCTCCATTTGATGACCACGGTCATGGTACCCATACCATGGGAACGATGGTGGGTGATGATGGTGTTGGTAATCAAGTAGGGATTGCACCAGATGCACGATGGATTGGTTGCCGAAATATGGATAATGGAGTAGGTACTCCACAAACTTATACAGAATGTTTCCAATTCTTCCTTGAACCTACAGATTTAAATGGACTCAATCCAGATGTAACCAAAGCACCTCATATTATTAATAATTCATGGGGTTGCCCTGTAAGCGAAGGCTGTACGCAACCTAATGTATTGGAGTCAGTTGTTAATAATGTAGTGGATGCTGGCATACTGGTTGTAGCTGCAGCAGGTAATAGTGGTTCAGGTTGTGGAACAGTCAAAGATCCTATTGCTATTTATGATAAAACATTTACCATTGGTTCTACCACATCTACAGATACTATCTCAAGTTTTAGTTCTAGAGGTGCGGTAACAGTTGATAGCAGTAATCGCATTAAGCCAGATGT
>JALWML010000174.1 GCA_027083915.1 Lysobacterales bacterium
GGTGTGCCGGTTTTTAATCGACCAAGTTCAAATCCTGCATCTTCTAATGCTTTTGATAATTCATTTGAAGGATCCTCACCCATCCGGCCTGCCGGAATGGTCTTATTACCGATATGAATAACACCACGAAGAAATGTCCCCGTTGTAAGAACAACAGCCCCTGCCGCAATCTCATCACCGTTTTCTAGTTTTATACCACAAACCGTATGGCCATCCATACGAAAGGCACCAACAGCTCCTTGTATAATTTCTAGATTATCTTGAACAGCAAGAAGCGATTGTACAGCTTGACGGTATAATTTTCGATCTGCTTGAGTACGAGGACCGCGAACTGCCGGACCCTTTGATCTATTCAACATCCGAAATTGAATACCGGCAAGATCTGCCGCTTTTGCCATAATCCCATCAAGGGCATCAATTTCGCGAACAAGATGTCCTTTGCCCAATCCCCCAATAGCAGGATTACATGACATTTCACCAATTTTTTTTATATCATAAGTGATAAGAGCCGTATTTGCACCTGCACGTGCCGATGCACTAGCCGCTTCTGCTCCAGCGTGCCCACCACCAATAATAATGACATCAAATACTTTCATACCAAAATCTCAACAAATAGTTTCGTGACTGTGTATCGATACTTAAGCCTATCCGTCAAAGGTTTTATATTTATGGATATTAAATAGTTAATGGTTGTGCCAAAGTTTCACGTGAAACAAATGAATCAAAAATCAAGCAGATTCCTGAGTTTCCCACACGATTCACTACTTACCCACACAAAAATCACTAAAAATTACATCTAAAAGGTCTTCAACATCTACACGGCCAACCAAACGACCCAGTTCTACCGCTGCCAATCTAATATGCTCGGCTGAAATTTCTAATGAATCATGACCGGTATTAATTGCCAGATCAACATAAGTCAGACAACTTTCCAAAGCTTGCTTTTGTCTTTGCCGGGTAATAAGGGCTGGTTCTTTTCCACCAAATAATTGAGATACTTTTGCTGTCAGACAAACCAGAAGTTCATCCATCCCCTGTCCAGTCTTTACCGAGATTTCTAAAACATCATCATTTTTTTCAATTGATAAAGCAGCCTTATCAATTTTATTGATTACTTTAATAATCTCACCATGTGTTTGAACGTCCAGATCATTAAAGTATTGACCCGACTCGACAACCCAAACCACAATATCTGCTTCCAAACTTTTTTGTTCTGTTCGCCTTATACCTTCTCGTTCGATTAGGTCATCTGTTTTAGATCGAAGCCCCGCCGTATCTGTAAAAACAACAGGAATACCGTCAATATCCATTTGAACTTCAATCGTATCACGAGTCGTACCTGGTATGTCTGAAACAATTGCCACATCACGATTTGCCAGATAATTCAATATACTCGACTTACCAACATTTGGTTCACCAACGAAAACAATTTTCACACCATCACGAATACCCACCCCTCTGGCACTATCAGTTAAATGCCTGGTCATTTCATTTCGCAGGTGAATCATTTTTTTCATTTGTGACTGAAGCGCCCGTTCATCAACATCTTCTTCTTCTACAAAATCAATTGAAGCTTCATAATAAGCTAGAATCTCAATAATTTGTTGTCGCCAGTTTTCAAACACCTTACTGGCTAAACCTTGAGTTTGAGCCAAAGCCTGTTGACGCTGTGCCTGAGTTTGCGCATGAAGCAAATCACCAAGACCCTCTATTTCCACTAGATCTAAACGACCATTGGCAAAAGCCCGCCGTGTAAACTCTCCCGCTTCTGCCTGAATAAACCCGGAAATTTCTCCAAGTCCATCAAGAACAGCTTTAATTGATGCGTGACCACCATGAATATGAAACTCTACTATATCTTCACCTGTAAAAGTCGCAGGTGCCGGGAATTTTAAAACCAAACCTTCATCAAGAATTTCATTAGAAATTGGATGTCTGATTTTACGCAATACAGCATTGCGCGGCGTAATAGACTTTGCACACATTAAATCAAGGCTGGTAAAAGCATTTGGACCCGATACACGTATTACAGCTATTCCAGCCATACCTGCACCTGATGACAAACTAAAAATCGTATTATTTTCAATCACGATGAATACCCATTTAATTACGGGGTCGAATCGATTCTAGGACAAATAAAAATACTATATATCGACACGATTCTATTTTTCTTTGTAACGACACAATCGAGCAATCGTTAAACAAATAAAAATTTAAGGATTCACGTGAAACAATCGTATCAAAATATATCAGACATTCATAGAATCGAAAAATTCATTATTATCTTTAGTTTGACGAAGTTTATCCAACAGGAATTCCATCGCATCAGTTGTACCCATCGGATTAAGAATACGACGTAAAACAAATGTTTTCTTAAGAAGTTCAGGGGTAACAAGCAATTCTTCTTTTCGAGTACCAGATTTTAGAATATCAATTGCCGGGAAGACACGCTTATCTGCAATTTTTCGATCAAGAACAATCTCAGAGTTACCTGTTCCTTTAAATTCTTCAAAAATAACTTCATCCATGCGACTACCCGTATCGATTAAAGCAGTTGAAATAATCGTCAAAGATCCACCTTCTTCAATATTTCGCGCTGCCCCAAAAAATCTTTTTGGCCGTTGTAATGCATTGGCATCAACACCACCGGTTAAAACCTTACCCGATGAAGGAACCACCGTATTATAAGCGCGACCCAATCTGGTAATTGAATCGAGTAAAATAACTACATCACGACCATGTTCAACAAGACGCTTGGCTTTTTCAATAACCATTTCAGCCACCTGTACGTGACGAGATGCCGGTTCATCAAATGTTGAACTGACAACTTCGCCCTTAACAGAACGTTGCATATCTGTCACTTCTTCAGGTCTCTCATCAATAAGCAACACAATCATATAACATTCTGGATGATTTTCAGCGATTGACTTGGCAATATTCTGTAACAAAACAGTCTTACCTGTTCGCGGTGGTGCAACAATAAGACCACGCTGACCTTTACCAATTGGCGCAACCAAATCAATAACCCGACCAGAATAGTCTTTTAATGTTGGATCAGAGATTTCCATCTTAAACGCTTCATCAGGATAAAGCGGGGTTAAGTTATCAAAATGAACTTTATGCTTGGCTTCTTCAGGATCAATGAAATTGACTTTATTGACTTTTAAAAGAGCAAAATAGCGTTCGCCATCTTTTGGCGCCCGAATCTCACCTTCAACAGTATCACCTGTTTTTAAGCTAAAACGCTTAACCTGGCTTGGGCTTACATAAATATCATCAGGCCCGGCCAAATAATTAGCATCAGGTGATCGTAAGAATCCAAAACCATCTTGCAGAACTTCAACAACACCTTCACCGATAATATCAATTTCTTCTTCAGCAAGTTGCTTTAAAATAGCAAACATTAATTCCTGCTTACGCAAAGAACTTGCACTTTCAACTTCTAATTCTTCGGCAAAAGATAAAAGTTGAGCTGGCGTTTTTTCTTTAAGATCAAGAAGTTTGATCTCTGTCATTTCATGAATATCGGTCATCGGTCTAATTCTATTGTAAATAAATGCTGAAATATCAGCGGATAGTCGTTTTATTTTACAAAAATAAAAACTATCAAAAGGGAAGGAAATTTAAGCAGCTTTCAACAAAGCCACCTTAAAGCAACCATATAGCATTTTTATTCAAAACATTCCAACAATTATTTATAATCAACATTTAGAGTGCATCATGCCAACTTGAATTCATTTTAACACGTTTGGCATTAAACGCCGTCAAATTCCCGTACCGTATCAACCATCTGATGAATATGAGCAATATCTGTTGTTTGACGAACACCATGACCAAGATTAAAAATATGCCTATCCATCGGAATATATGAAATTATATGTTCAATATTTTCTTTAAGACCGGGACCACCAATATCCAATAGAACCGGATCAAGATTTCCCTGAACAACAATATTATCAATCAGATTATTTTTAATCCAATTAACCGGTAAAGACGACTCCACCCCTATTGCTTGTAAATCAACCTGCCCACAAAAATCTACCTGACCGGCACCCAGACCCTTGGCAAAACCAATAATGGGAACAGTTACACCTCTTTCCCTCAAACCATTTACAATTTTGGCAATTGGTTTGTAACAATATTTATCTCTTTGCATATCAGGTAAATCGCTAGCCCAACTATCAAAAATTTGTAGCACTTCAACACCGGCATTAACCTGAGCCTCTAAATAATCAATTGAAGCCAATACCAATTTTTCAATTAAAACATCAAACCAGGCTTCACCTGAAAAAGCGGCCTTTTTCGATAAAAAACGATCCTGGGACGTACCGCCTTCAATCATATAAGTTGCCACCGTCCATGGGGCACCACAAAAACCAATAAAACTTACATGATCGGCTAATTCAGGTTTAACATTTTTAATAGTCTCAAAAACCGGACTTAAAAACTCATTGACCTTATCAATCTCTAATTTTTTTACATCAGACATTGATCTGGTCGTTGAGAGTTTTGGTCCTTCATTTTGAACAAACCCCAAATCAGAACCCATTGCCTGAGGAATAACTAAAATATCTGAAAACAATATTGCAGCATCAATATCAAATCTTTTCAAAGGTTGTATTGTTACCTCTGCAGCAAGTTCAGGATTATAACACAGATCTAAAAACGACCCTGCTGTTTTACGCACTTGACGATATTCTTCTAAATACCTTCCTGCTTGTCTCATAAACCATATAGGTCTTCTATGTGGTTTTTTATTTGCCAACACATTCAGTAAGGCTTTTTTATTTGAAGAATTCATTTCAATCTCTAATAAAGTTAATAGAATATTAATAAGGTTGTTTTTGTTGTATAACTGTGGATAGCGGTGATAACTTGTTATTAGAAATTTATCCAGCTAAACAAATTGAAATTCACTTATCCTCATTATTCACAAATTTGCAACGAGACATAAGCACGCGTAAAATCAATAAAAATTAGATTACTCGAAATTTTATCAACGGGTTTTCCTTAAGCAAAAAGTTTTTCGTGTCTTTTGTTTTCGTTATACACAATTAATAAAATTTGGAGAAAACCTAGTTTAAGACGATCACAAAGTCTGAAACTTGACTTGCATCTAAAAGTAAAAATTTTATTAACATTTTATACAAATATTAAGGCAAGGTTTTGAACACAAAAGCTCACCAGTTTTATCATATTCATCTTATTTCAGATGGCACCGGTCAAACACTTGATACCGTCGCACGCGCGGCAATGGCCTGTTATAAAAACCATGATCCAATTCAACATATTTATGCATTGGTTCGTACTGCAAAACAATTAGATGCAGTTTTTGAAAAGGTAGAGCAAGAACCAGGTATTGTTTTATTTACAATGACTGACCCCCATTTGCGCCATCGATTAGAAAAACACTGTGCTAAATTATCTATTCCTTCAGTTTCCATTCTTGATCCGGTAATCAGTTCTCTTCAGACATATTTAAATACAAAAAGTGAACCAGTTATAGGTGGTCAATATGATCTTAATACTCAATACTTTAGAAGAATGGATGCGTTAAACTATACGCTTATTCATGATGATGGCCAGCATTTGTCTGATATTGCTGCGGCTGATATTATTCTTATCGGAATAAGCAGAACTTCAAAAACACCAACAAGTATTTATTTGGCTAACCGGGGAATGAAAGTTGCCAATATTCCTTTAGTCGTTGAAATTGGAATACCAAAAGAATTGGAAAATCTAGATCATCCAATGATTGTTGGTCTTGTTGCTTCAACTGACCGAATAGCTCAAATTAGAAGAAATCGACTCGATACTTTAAAAGAGCATAAAGAATCCACTTATGTAGATCGTCGTGCAATTACAGAAGAAATAAAATTTATGCGTAGCTTGTGTGCACGTAATAATTGGCCGGTTATCGATGTAACACGTAAATCAATAGTAGAAACTGCCGCATCAATTTTAAATTTATATAGTGATCTTGTAGAAAGTTAAATTTATGACCCAAACTCTAATTCTTGCCTCGGCCAGTCAAAGTCGTCGACAGTTACTGAATAATGCTGGTATTC
>JALWML010000175.1 GCA_027083915.1 Lysobacterales bacterium
CAAAAATCTTATCTTGCGAAATTAAAAACAAAGAAAATTAAGAAAACTGATAAAAACAGCCTTGCAAGCCTCAAAATGACAGGTAATAGGGCTTGGGGAGGAGAGTTTGCCGTATTGATGCTTAATTTAATCAATGCTGAGGTAAATCCTCCGCTTAAAGTAATTTATTTGGTGATATTCTGTTGTTTATTTTGTTTCCTAAAGGTTAATGCAATTAAAAATAATAAAAAGAGTATCAAGTACCCATAGTTATTCATAGCAGGAACTGCAACGGCAGGCGCAAGTGCAAAGGCAGAATCATCGTCTTCAAAATTAAAAACTAAATCATCGCTTGCACCAAAGGCAATACGGACATTGTCAACAAACATTAATGAATCGGCACTCCAGCCAGAACCAACACCTGTATTAATTCCAATAATAAATAATGTGCCATTACTAAAATCTGGTGGAGTAGGGTCGCCAACAGCACCGACTTGTGGTCCTGAAAGCCAATCGGCAAAGGTCAAATCAAAGTTTTGTACAACACCACTGGCAACAGCGGCACTGGGGTCACAATCTGAACAAAATAACCAAAATTCAGAGGATTTTACATCTTCGCTAATCCACGTATCGGTCAAAATAGAACCACCAAACCCAGGTTGGTAAACAGCTTCATAAATAAAGAACCCGTAGGTGTCATCTGTTGGATCTGCAGGGGTGTTGGAATCATGTAACCACGCCAGCCTAAGAGGCGGGTGTAAAATAGCGTTCACTAAGGAGCTGCTATCGCGATAATACTCATAAGAAAGTTGAGTTAAATTGTTTAAAGTTCGGTTTGGAAAGTTAATTGCAGTCGGAGATGTTTGCCAAATTAATTGGTAGTCGGCCTTATCTTGCCCTGGCGTGACAAATCTAGTGTTAAATTCAATCGAACTATCGCCCAATGAGCTGATTTGACCAGACCGTGCTTGCGTTGTTGTCACGGCAACAGTAGTGTCTGCCCTTACATTTGCAGGCAACCAACCAGCAGGCGAAGCAATCGTACTGACTGTTTCAGTTTGTGCAAACACAGTGTTTGAAATGGCGAACATGACAAAAGTAATAAATATAACCCAATTATTTTTAGTCATAAAGTGTCTCCTTGTATAAGTGATAATTTAGAACATCGATATATAGTTTTGCACAATAATTAATGCATTACAACAAATATTTCATGTAACTTGTTAATATATAATAGAATATTGTTTTTAAGGCGAGGAAATATAAGAGACCTTTGCATAACTATGTGGCGAAAGAAAAAATAGAGGAAATTTGCCAGATTGAGTCAAAAATTGAAGGTAATAGCCTGCTATTAGCGAATTTTTTGGCAAAAAGCTGGTGAGTTTAATAATTTTATATTCGTCACACTAGTTATGCAAAGGCCTCTATAAGTGTTTTTTTGGAAAAAATGGCGCGCCTAGCAGGACTTGAACCTGCAACCACAGCCTTCGGAGGGCTGTATTCTATCCAGTTGAACTATAGGCGCGTTGAGTTTTGGTATTATCCCTGTTTTATTTCCAAGACTCTATAGTTTTGCTAAAGATTGTTCTAAATCTGCAATAATGTCATCAACATCTTCAAGTCCAATGGATATTCGGATGAGGGTTGGGCTAATTAAATGGGCTTCTAGTTCTTCTTCGCTATAAGTTGAATGAGTCATGGAAGCAGGGTGCTGGATCAGGGTTTCGGTATCACCTAAACTGACGGCACACAGTATCATTTCGAGTTGGTTGATGAATTGTGCACCTGTTTGTCTATCGCCTTTGAGTTCAAAAGCAATCATACCTCCAAATTGATCCATTTGTGATTTGGCAAGCTTGTGGTATTCAAAGTCTGGGAGACCTGGAAAATATACTTTACTAATGTTTTTATGGTTATGGAGGTATGTTGCAACTTTTTTAGCGTTTTCACAATGTCTATCCATGCGAACATGCAGTGTTTTTAATCCTCGCAAGATGAGGCTAATATCCATCGCAGAAATTACCGCTCCTGTCATGTCTTTTAGACCAAAATAACGCACGGTTTCAAGTGTTTCGGAATCACCGATGACAAATCCAGCAATTAAATCGCCGTGCCCACCAAGGTATTTTGTGGCAGAATGAACAACCATATCGGCGCCATGTTCTAGCGGTCTTTGCAGATAGGGCGTACAATAGGTGTTGTCAATGACGAGCTTGGTTTCGGTATTTTTTGTGATTTCTGCCAGTGCTTTGATGTTAACAAGGCGCATATTGGGGTTGGCAGGTGTTTCGGCAAAAACTACTTTGGTTTTTTCTGAAATGGCTTTGGCCAAATTTTCAGCCTTGGTTAAATCACAATAGGTAATTTCGACACCAAATTTTTTCAATCCATGTTCGAGAAAACTAAAGGTGCAGCCATAAAGCGTAATATCGGCAATAATTTCATCACCTGGTTGCACAAGTGACCATAATGCAGAGGTGATGGCACCCATTCCTGAGGCAGTTGCCAGTGCCGCTTCGCCGCCTTCAAGTGATGCCATTCTTTGTTCGAGCAGAGCTTGTGATGGTGTGCCAAGTCTAGAGTAGATGTAATGAGCATTTTCACCTTCAAAAGCATCAGAGCCTTGTTGCACATTGTCAAAGGCAAAAGTTGAAGTCATGTACAAAGGTGGATTTAATGAGCCGTGAAACTCTTTGGCATCATAACCAAAGTGAATCGCGCGTGTTTGGAATTTTGCATTTGGATTTTTCATGTTGCTATTGTATAAGCTGGAATAATTTATACCACGATAAAACTGTAATTAAAATCTTACAATAAAACCACTTATTTTCTAAGGCATTAACTTTATTGCTTTTTTTACTGTAACAGTTTCGTTACAATGGTATTTATGAAGATTAAAATAACCACAGAAAACATTACTGGCTTATCAAAAGAGATTCTGTCTTTGTTGGCAAGCTATGATATTGATATTCGCCGAGTCGAAGTAGAAACAGGCTTGATGCACCTAGCCACCCAAGAATTAGAAAAAACAGTTGAGCGTGAAATTGCCACTAAACTTGTGCAAATTAAAGGTGTTAAATGGGTTGAAAGCATTGCAGTGATGCCAGTAAATGAGCGTAATTTATTTTTAAATACGATACTTAATGCTATTTCAGATCCTGTTTTTGGCATCAATAACAAAGGTGAAATTAGTTATCAAAACAAACAAGCTCAAGACAGTTTTAAGGCTGACAAAAAGCTGAAGTATATTAAAGAAATTTTTGTTGAAAAAAACTGGGCAAGCAAAATTGATAGTGCTGCCAAAAATACTTTACCGATAAATATAAATACCATTGCAGGAGGGATGTTGGTCGAAGTGCGAGGCATTAGTCAAAATAATCAGCAGTCGATAGGTGCAGTTTTAATTTTTCACAAACCCGAATCCATAACCACTCGTTCACACATTATTCAAAGTGTTGACATGAAGGGCTTTGACGCACTTGTTGCCGCTGATAAGCAAATGATAGAGATTATTAACCGTGCCAAGCACTTGTGTAATCCACACGTACCTTTGGTTATTAGTGGCGAGGCAGGTGTAGGTAAAAAAACTATTGCCAAGGCGATTCATTTTGCTAGTGAAAGAAAAAACTCGTTATTTTCGAGCATTAATTGCAGTACCAGCAAACAAGCTCAAATGATGGAAGAGTTATTTGGTTTAGCTCATCCACGGTATGGAAGTGCAGGCATATTAGAAATAACCGATGGTGGAACAGTATATATCAATAATGTGCAAGATTTGTCACAAGCTTGTCAAACTAAGTTGTTACACTTTATTCAGACAGGTGAGTTTAAACGGGTTGGTGGGAAAGAGTTAAGAAAATCAAGTGTTAAACTGATTGTTTCTAGCACCCAAATGCTCAATAAATATGTTGAAAGCAATCAAATAAGCGATGCATTATTTTATGCTCTTGATGTGACCCAACTCTCTATTCCGCCATTAAGAGAAAGAAAAGATGATATTGAACCGTTGATTGCTGGGTTTTTAATGGAATTTAAGCAACAAGGCGGAAACGTTGTGCAAGAGTTATCTTTTGCTGCTTTGAGTAAGTTAAAATCCTATTATTGGCCAGGGAATATCACTCAATTAAAAGATATTATCTACAAAGCTTGTTTGTTATCAGAGGGGCAGATTATTGAAGATTCTCACATTGAAATTGATGGACATGTTCACATTCAAAGTAGCCTAGAGGATTGCAGTTTGCCACAAGCCGTGGCAGAGTTTGAGAAACATTTTTTACAACATTGGTACCAAAAATATCCTTCGACTCGAAAATTAGCCGCTCAATTAGGTGTATCACACACAACAATTGCGCAAAAATTAAATAAATATAACCTCGCATAGGGAGTAGTTTCATGGCACTTAATCAAGCACACGGTGGCGTTTTAATGGACTTGGTCGCTCCCACTGATCAGCAAGAGCAATTGAAACGTGAATTAATGGACTTACCTAGTTGGGATTTAACTCAACGGCAAATTTGTGATTTAGAGTTGTTGCTTAATGGAGGATTTTCTCCTTTGCAGGGTTTTATGAACCAAAAGGATTACCTTAGTGTTTTACAAAATATGCGCTTGAGTAACGGACTTTTATGGTCAATACCCATTGTGTTAGATGTGGATGAATCCTTTGCACAATCGATAAAGAAGAGTAAGAAAATAGCTTTACGCGATTGTGAAGGCGTTGCGGTAGCAGTTTTGTCCATAGGTGATATTTGGCAAGTTGATAAGAAACAAGAAGCACAAGCCGTTTATGGTACCAGTGATGAGGCACATCCAGGGGTAAAGTTTCTCTTTGAGAAAATAGGTGACTACTATATTGGTGGTTCTGTGCAAGGGCTGCATTTACCTACACATTACGATTACCAAAAAGAACGCCACAGTCCAAAAGAACTACGAGCAGAATTTACGCGTTTAAATTGGAATAAGGTCGTGGCTTTTCAAACAAGGAATCCCATGCATCGAGCTCATCAGGAGTTGACATTTAGTGCGGCAAAAAAGATTCCAGCTAATTTGTTGATTCATCCAGTAGTTGGCATGACAAAAGCGGGAGATGTGAGTCATTTTACTCGGGTGAAATGTTACCAAGAGTTGTTGAAAAAATTTCCTAAGCATACAACCATGTTATCATTGCTGCCTTTAGCGATGCGAATGGCAGGACCACGCGAAGCGTTATGGCATGCCATTATTCGTAAGAATTATGGTTGTTCGCATTTGATAGTTGGACGTGATCATGCAGGCCCTGGTAATGACGCGAAAGGCAATTCCTTTTATGGAGCTTATGAAGCCCAAGAATTGTTGAAAAAATACCAGGAGGAATTAGGCATAAAAATGATACCTTTTGAGATGATGGTCTATTCAGCCGATAAGGCACAATACATCCCTGAATCAGATGTACAGAAAAATGAAAAGATTCTCAATATTTCGGGTTCCGAATTGCGTAGGCGCTTACAATTGGGTTTAGAAATTCCATCGTGGTTTTCTTATCCAGAAATTGTGTCTATTTTGCAAAAAAGTTATCCTCCTCGCTCTAAACAGGGTTTTACTCTATTTTTTACAGGGCTTTCAGGCTCTGGAAAATCCACCATTGCTAATGCCGTCATGATTAATTTGATGGAGATGATTGAACGTCCAATCACCTTGCTTGATGGTGATTTAGTGCGTAAAAATCTTTCTTCAGAATTGGGTTTTTCAAAAGAACATAGGAATATCAATGTTTTACGGATTGGTTATGTTGCCAGTGAAATTACAAAAAATCGCGGCATCGCCATCTGTGCACCCATTGCACCGTATGCACAAACAAGAGATGAAGTGCGTGCCATGATTGAACCGCTTGGTGGTTTTTTAGAAGTTCATGTATCAACCTCACTTGAGATTTGTGAACAAAGAGATAGAAAAGGCCTTTATGCAAAAGCACGGGCTGGTTTAATTAAAGAGTTTACGGGTATTAGTGACCCCTATGAAGCACCAATGAATCCAGAGGTTGTCATTGATACGGAGTTTCTACAACCAGCAGAGGCGGCACAAAAAATCATACTTAAA